>WRFF01000047.1 GCA_009778945.1 Clostridiales bacterium
AGGGAAATCCGTGCGAGCGAAAAAGAAGCGAGAGAAACCTTGTTAGAATTTGATGAAACCAATCCCGATGCGCTCACGGAGGATAATCTTGCCGATGTTTTGGAAAAAGCGCGCCGGAAACGAGAATGAGGACAAAGGGGACGGGGCCTCGTTTTTTGATCTTCCTTTTCTTTTTCCTATTTCTCGAGTTTCCTCCTGCGGAAATAGAAGACGAGGAACAGAATCACCGCCGCGGCGGCGATGATGCCGATGATGCCGGCAAGCGGGAACCCGGCGTGGGCGCGGGGGTAACTCAGGCAGAAAGACCGCGAAACCTGGCTCCGTAAAATTTGTGTCCTGGCTATATTACTGATATGATTGTTATAGTGCTGCGATGAGTTATCCGGCAATATGATGGTGTCGGGGGTGTCGGGGGTCGGGGGACATATAATTCGAAAATTTCCTGTTCTGGAATTATTCCAAAAAATCCGAAGTTTTCAGCACAAATCGACGGTTTTGTATGGTTTTCTCTTTAAAAACACCTGAAAACACGGAAATTCACCATATTGGGTCGCAAAAATCATACAAAACCGTCAATCTGTGCTATAAATCCGCAACATTTCTGTATTTTTGTTATTTCTCACCTGTCAGCGGACGTTTTCCCCGGAAATAACAACCCTCAACCGCAATTTATTGGCATTCACTCTATGATTTACTGGCAAACCTACTCCTTGCGCGGCGCGGCTGGGCCGAACCGGTACACACTAAGCGACAATTCACACGAAATCTCGGATTGAAAATTGGAACTCAATCGATAAAGCGCATACAGGATGCCGTGCGGCGATGCGTATGCGTTGCGAATGCTTGGAGAAAAACGGCATATTTCCCGATTTCAATGAGCAGAGATTTTGGCTGTAAGTTTGTATTGCGAAGCAAATTTACAAACTTACCCAAAATCTGCGAATGAAAGCGGTAGGAAATACCCGTTTTTCGACGCATGAGCAATGCATATGCATCGCCGCGCGGTCATGCTCCCTCCGTTATGATTATTTTATATCGGACAGTTTGTCGGGCAGATGCATCTCCATGTCGCAGCCGTGGTCCGTATCCTCGTCGTCCGCGTTCGGGTCGAAGCCCTCAAGCCCTTTATATGCCTTGCCCGTCTTCTGCGCGTAATCGTAGATCGCGCTCTTGATCGCGTGGTCTGCGAGCACCGAACAGTGGATCTTAATCGCCGGCAGGCCGCCGAGCTCATCCAGCACATCCTTATTCGTGATCTTCAGCGCCTCCTCGATGGTCTTGCCGATGATCATATCCGTCGCGATCGAAGAGCTTGCGATCGCCGAACCGCAGCCGAACGTGCGGAATTTCGCGTCCGTGATGACGTCGTTCCCGTCTACCTTGATGCTGATCTTCATCATATCGCCGCAGACCGGGCTGCCGTATGTACCTTCCCCGTCCGGGTTTTCGATATCCCCGACATTGTGCGGGTTTGTCAAAAGGTCGATCACTTTGTCGTTATAGAGTGCCATAACTAATTATCTCCTTTCCGCCGTGCCGGCGTTCAAAATCCGCTGTCCTTGGATACGCTCGAGATCGCGCGCAGCTTCGCAACCGTCTCCTTCAGCGCTTCCACCGTATAATCCAAATCTTCCTTCGTCGTGAAATCCCCGAAGCTGAACCGGACCGAGCCGTGGATCTCCTCGACCGGGACGCCGATCGCCTCAAGTACGTGCGAAGGGCTCAGGGACGCCGAGCTGCACGCGCTGCCCGTCGACACCTCGACCCCCGCCAGATCAAGCAGGAGCAGGATCGCCTCGCCCTCAATGTATTTGAACGTGACGTTCGCGTTGCCCGGAAGCCTGTGTTCCAGGCTGCCGTTGACGCGAATATCCGATATTTCCTTCGCCACCTGATCCAGAAAATAATCGCGCAGTCCCTGAAGGCGCGCCGCGTGTTCGGAAAGCCCCGCCCCCGCAAGCTCCGCCGCCTTTCCGAAACCCACGATGCCGGGCAGGTTTTCCGTGCCGGCGCGGCGGTTCGCCTCCTGGCCGCCGCCGTGTATATAGGCGGGCAGGCGCACGCCCTTGCGGATATAGAGCGCGCCGACGCCCTTCGGCCCGTAGATCTTGTGCGCGGAGACGCTGAGCAGATCGACGCCGAGCGCCTGCACGTCCACAGGGATATTGCCGAGCGCCTGCACCGCGTCCGTATGCATGAGGATGCCGCGCTCTTTCGCAAGCGCCGCGATTTCCGCGATCGGCTGAATCGTGCCGATCTCGTTGTTTGCCAGCATAACGCTGATGAGGATCGTATCTTCGCGGATTGCGGATTTCAGCGTTTCGGCCTCCACGAATCCTTCCGCGTTCACCGGGAGATACGTCACCTCAAAGCCCTGCTTTTCGAGATACGCCCCCGAATGCAGGAGCGCGTGATGCTCGATCGCCGTCGTGATGATATGGCGCCCCTTTTCCTGTTTCCAAAGCGCGCCGCCAATCACGGCCCAGTTGTCGGCCTCCGTGCCGGACCCTGTGAAAAAAATCTCCTGCGGCTGCGCGTGGATCAGCGCGGCCACCCGCTCCCTTGCCTCGGCGATCGCGTTCTTCGCGTTCTGCCCGACCGTATAGAGGCTCGATGGATTTCCGAAATTCTCCGTGAAATACGGAAGCATCGCGTCCAAAACTTCTTTTTTTACGGGCGTCGTCGCCGCATAATCCAAATATACCTGTCTCTTCTCCATTATTTTGTGCAATGTCCTTTCTGACACAATTTTTTATAAATAATACGTCTCCCTCCGACTGTCCCGTTCAATTCGGAAATTTTTCATCCGTCACCGCGTCTCCGTCCACCACTTCGATCTGGTCCAATTGTGCGCGAAAAACCTCTCTGAACCGCTCGATATACGCCTGCCGGAGCTGCTGCTGCTCCGCGGCCTCTTCCGCGGTCAGGCCGGCCTTCTTCTTTTTGTTCGCAAGCTCGTTGATGCGATCGAGTTTTACTTTGTCCAACATGTCAAACAGTATTGTAACGCAAAGCCGCCGCCGCTTCAAGTGAAAAGTGGATAAATTTTATCAAGTTATACAGTTTTTGTTCGCGCCTTAAGGATACGCTGTCTGAAAAACAAAGATTTATCAAAAACTGCGATACTTTTTGCATGGACACTTTTTGTATAGGGAGCATATACGTGTAGAGTGCGATCGAGTTTCTCTTTGGGCTGTAACTGATCATAGGCACGCGAGCGTGACAACCTCCCCCATTTAATGATATGATTTGTGTACTTCAAAACCATATGTAAAAATAAATGGAAAAGAACTCTTATCTCAACAGAATGCTGCAAAATGCGGGGATGGCGCTGGACAATTCCTTTGTGAAAAGACGCTATCTTGATGTTACGTACGCAACTATCTCTCCATCGCAAAAACTGGATATCTATTTGCCGGAAATCGGGGAAGGCCCGTTCCCAACGATCGTATTTATTCATGGCGGGGCGTTTCAAGGGGGCGATAAAGCAGAAAATCAGGTTTCGCCTTTTTTATACGGATTGTATAGGGGGTTTGCTGTCGCCAGTCTCAATTATCGTCTGAGCGGCGAGGCGATTTTCCCTGCCGGCCTTCGGGATGTAAAGGCCGCGATACGTTTTCTGAGAGCGAATGCGGAACGATACCATCTGGATCCACGAAGATTTGTCGCCGCGGGAGGGTCGTCCGGAGGAAACTTCGCGGCAATGGTGTGCGTGACCGGGAATATCACCGAATTCGACGATGACTCCCTCGGATACCCGGGAATCTCCAGCGCTGTCCAGGCGGGCGTTATATGGTTCCCACCCACAGATTTTTACAAAATGGATGAACAGCTTGCTGAAAACGGCGTACGCACTTCTGGTCATGGCTACGCAGATTCCCCCGAGTCAAAATATTTGGGCGGCGCTTTGCGTTCTTTGCCAGTAGCTGTCGTCCAAGCTGCCACTCCGATGACTTACATCCACAGCGGCGTCCCGCCGATGCTGATACAACACGGACGCAAGGACTGTCTGGTCCCTTACCAGCAGTCTGTGATGCTTGCCGAAAAAATCAGGGAGATCGCAGGAGAAGACAAAGTCCGGCTTGAACTGCTCAAATACGCCGACCACGCAGATCTGTGGTTTGAAACTGTTTGCAATATGCAAAAGGTTTTCGCATTTCTTGAAAGAAGTATTGAGATGGAACAGGTATGACCACTGGTTTGATACATTTGTATTTCGGCGACGGCAAGGGAAAGACAACGGCATCTATCGGCTTGACAGTGCGGGCCGTAGGCCGCGGCCGAAAAGTTGTATTTACGCAATTCTTAAAAGAATGCAACACCGGCGAAATCGCGTCGCTGAAAAGACTCGGCGTCCGCGTCATACGCTCTGAAAACTATAATGGGTTTTACTATAAAATGAACGAAGACCAGCAAAAAAAATACAGAACCGGACAGTTGAGTCTGCTTGAAGAAGCCCGGGAAGCCGCTTGCGGCGCCGATCCGGCCGACTTGCTGGTACTTGATGAAGTCGTCGATATATGCGACCTAAAGATGGTTGACGAAAATATCTTGCGAGACTTTATTTTACAAAAGCCCACAGGAATGGAAATTGTGCTTACCGGTCACTGCGCACCGGACTGGCTTGTCGAAATGGCTGACTATGTCACGGAGATGAAAAAACACAAACATCCTTATGACCGCGGGATTGTCGCCCGCGAATCCATAGAATATTAAGGAGCGTCATATGGAAACATCATTTATATATAATAATAGAAGAATATACTTGTTTTTTATTTGGAGTGACGCATATGCTGAATGAATTATCCATTTTATGTTTTATGTCTGTAGCGAAGCATTTGAGCTTTTCAAAAGCCTCCGAAGAACTTTTTCTGACGCGTCAGGCTGTAAGCAAAAAAATATTATCGCTTGAAAAACGGTTAGGCGTACAACTTTTTGACCGAACGAGAAACGGCATAGAGCTGACCGCGGAGGGAAAACTGTATCTGGATTATTTCAAGAATCTCATTCAGGATTTTGAAACATTCTCAGAGACCATCGGAAAGACAGGCGCTCCGACGGCGCGTCTTCTGATCGGATATGAACTTGGCGTTATCATCGACACAAAGATACTTAAGATCATGAGGGAATACAGGCAACAAAAAGACAGCCTGGAACTCAAGATCATGCGTTATGATTCTCATACAATCGAGGACAAGCTGCTGAACGGACAATTTGATATAGCGTTCTCTACCATTCCCGAGCATGGCAAAATACAAAGGGATTTTTCCTACATCGTTCTGGAAAATGCCGAATACGTGATCGTCACATCAAAACACCACCCCAAAGCCACCGAAGGCGCTTCCTTCTCCGATTTCAACGGGGAGCGGGCCGTCTATTGGAATATGGACAACAGCGACGATATTATCTGCCGCAAAAATTTCAACGCTGCCTGGGACGATATCGGCGTGATCGTCGTTCCGTCCATACAATGCATGTTCTTGTCCTCCGCCTACACCGAACTGCTTATGGGCAACGCTGTCCTGCTCTGTAACGCAAAGAGCGAGATCTGCAGATTCCCTGAGATCACGACCTACCCTTTGCCCAGAAAAAAGCTGTTTGGCTGCATCTGGAAGAAAACTGCGCCTCCCCGGGTAAACGAATTCGCCGAATCTTTCAGGAAATATGAGATTGAAGTAACATAGGGATCAGTCTTCGATCCCCAAATCCTTCTTCAAATAAGCGAGAGCTTGTTTTGCGTCGACCGTATTTTTGAAAACGCGGTTGAAGCCCAGATCTTCCTGGAAATGCCGTTCTACCTCGCCCCAGTTCTCTTCCATTTTCAGCGGTGCGACGATCGTGCCGCCCGCGTACAGGATGATGTCGTCTAAGCCCGCCTCTATGCAGCGGTCGCGCATTCCTTCGCAATCAATGGGGCCCATCCCGTAGGAAGATGATACGAGAATTGCGTCGGCGTCTGTTTCCACCGCAGCGTTGATGAAATCCTCCTGCGGCACCATAGACCCCAGGAAGGCAACTTTGAACCCGGCCTGCTCGAAAACATGTTTCAATACCCAGGCGCCGATGATATGCGCATCCGACCCTATCGTTCCGATGACAACGCTCTTGTTGACTATACGTTTTTCCATAACGCACTCTCCTTACTTCTGAATAACAGGCAGTTTCGAGGCGTACTGCAGGTCATCGACAACCATGTCGAAATCGAGCGGCCTGCCCTCTTTTTTCGCACGGCTTTGGAGCTTCTCCAGATGGTACTCTTTGACCTCTTTCGGAAGCGGCATGGCCCTTGTTGTATTTCCACGGGGAGATCATCGTAGAGACCCAACCGGCGTCCGCCCCCAGGCAGATGCCGAGCGCGATATCGCCGTCCCCGGCTTCCAGGCATTTCTCCATCATCGCACGCACTTCCAGCTCCAGCATTTTCTCTTCTTCCTGCTCCTCCCTGCTGTACGGCAGGCGCAGATCGCCCAGCAGCTTCTCGATCTCACGCGCGATCCGCACGGTCGCGGCCATCCCCTCCTTTGTCGGCGTGGCAAACGCTTCGTCCTGGCATTTGAGCACGAGGGCCGTGGAACCGCCTAATATCCCGATCGTGACAGCCAGGCTCAGCATGGCGCTGACCTCCTCCAGCCGCGGCGGGAACGCGCCCTGGAACATATTGTTGTTTTGGATGAACCGGATGTCCGTATAGCCGAAACGGGCGCAGTATTCCTCGCAGAGCCGTTTCGTCACGCGCATCATCGCGGCGTCCTGCACGAGGTTCATATTGATCCCGAATTCCAGATAGACCTGTTTCAGCCCCTGCTCCGCCCCGAGCAGGGATTGCGCCACCATAACGAACGACTTGAAGCCGCAACTGTCGTAGCCTGTGAGGTTGCACGCGATATGCGGGCTTTGCGGCACGCCGCGCTCGTGATAGATCGCCGCAAGCCGCGTCTCGTACTGATTGATACGGATCTCTTCCGCCAGCGTGATATTCTTGCAGTGCGCCATGACCTCCTGAATGGATCGGCAGTTGCAGGCGTTCCATCCCGCGGCCAAGGCGATCTCGGACGCCAGGCGGCCGTCCTCGTCGGTCGAGTTGAGGGACATGGGGGACTTTACAGCCTTCTTGATCCTTCGGGCCTCCCACACCCCGTGATTTACGATAGGCCAGCCGTTGAGCATGGTCGCGCCTTCTTTCCGGCTGCGCTCAATACCGTCCGCGGCCATTCCGTATTTGTTTTTCCGCGTGTAGGAGTCGGAAAACACGTTCCACAGGCCGTCCGGCACAAGGGGGGAATTCTCCTCCACATAACCCATGCCGTCCAGCATGAATTCCGTCAGGGCCTGCCCGAACTGCGGCTGGAAGAGGTGCTTCCCCTCCTCTTCCACCTCCGCCAGCTTGATCGCGTAATTCCGTCCCGCCCCTACGGAAAGTTCATACGCGGCGGCGATGGATTCGTCCAGGTTTTCGATATCGCGGCTCGTTTCCCACTGCGGAAGAACTTCCTCTTTCCGAATGCGGAAAAACTCCTCGTCGTCAAGCCGTTTGTTTCGGATGGTGTATTTGGCCATTCTATCGGTTCCTTTCTCTGTTACGATTACGGCAGGAAGAGCGGGACGATTTCACGGACGTCATCTTTCATTTCGAACGTTCCGATGAAATCCAGAATGTCCTCTTCCCGTCCCTCTATCCACTGTTTGCCGGAATATTTGGCGCAGTCGTAGAATCTCGCATGATGCTCCTCGGCTGTCATCGGAAAAGCGGGCGTACCGGGCGGGATATCGATCTGCCCGTGATATTGCCGGCCATCCTTTGTCCAAACGTTTATGTCGGAGGCGTAGTGCGTTCGATCGACGGCGGGATCCATGCGTACCGTGACTTTTTCTTTTATAAAGTCATAAATCATCGGATCTTTGACCATCTCCGCGTCGAAATGCGAAAGCGTGACGGGCGAGCGCAGGAGCGCGTCGGTCACACAGTAAGCCACGCAGAATTGCGCATCCACTCTCGGATTCGCGCCGATCTTGAACGGGCCCCCGACCAGTTTGAAAGCGTATGGGGGGAGAACAATCTCAACATTTTCCACATCGTCCCCCCCGAACCCGTGCTCTTTCATCATCCGCAGGATGAGCTCTGTGCTGCCCTGAGTATTGCCGCAGGACGGATATTTTTTGAAATTGAGGTTTTTCAGATGCCATTCTTTGCCCAACTCTTTGGTCACAGGCGCAATGTCCGCATCGTCCCTGCCGAAGAGGTGGAAGTAGCCGTAGATGCCTTCCAAATAATTGATCGTCCCCGTAATCCCGCATTTTGCCAGCCGTGCGCATTCCACGCCCGCCTGCGCGATCCAGCCCTGCATGATCGGGCCGCCCAGCACCCCGTCAATAAAATGCTGAAAAGACGCGCCGCTCCGGTCGGAAACCAGGCCGAGCGCGTTCCATATCTGCCCCGCGTCAAGCCCCATAAGCTTTGAAGCCGCAGCCGCGCAGCCGAAGACCGCGGTGACGCCGGTGGGGTCAAATCCCGAGTAGTGCGCCTCCTCCAGTTTCAGCCGCAGGGAAACTTCCGTACCGACCGCTATGGCGGTGATGAATTCTTCTCCGCTGCAACCGCCGACGTACTCGGCCGCTGCGAAAGCGGCGGGGATGACCGCGCAGCCGAAATGCGGCCCCGGAGAAATATGGTCGTCTATATCCAGCGCGCGGCCCATAGCCGCATTTGCGAAAGCTGCCTGATGGGAGGGAAGCTTCGCGCCGCGGACAAAAACCGTCGCCTCCGGTTTGCCTCCCATATCTTCAACAAAATCGACCGCCGCCGATACGGCCGTCGCGCTGCCCGCGATGAGCGCCCCCCACGTCGCGCTAAGCTGCAGTTTGACGGTCTTGACGGTTATTTCATCCAGATCCGAATACTTCGTGTCATGGATGAAAGACGCTAATAACTGTTCCGATACCATGGTGATTCTCCTCTCCTATAATTTTTCAGCTCACTCTTTTTCCAATAAAACGGGTTTCAAATGGTTCTTCATAATCCGCAGAGCCGCGTCCGGATGCTCCTGCGACAGAAGCCCTGTGGCGTAGAATAAATAGTCCGCGTCCAGATAAGCCGCGGGCGCGCGCGGTTTGAGGCTCCAGGGCGTTTGTTCCGAAAAAACCGCGGCTTTCAGGATCGCCTCGGGTCGGATCCCGTATTTGAAAATACCGCCTGTCCCTAAAATGTTTTTCACTTGATACAGGTTTTTCCCGTACTGGATATCGATCTCTCCCATGGTCGTAAACTCCGTTTTCAACGTCCCCGCGTGCCGTTCCACGGCGATGCCCGCCGCGGAGGCCGCAAGCGCGATATCCATCAGGCTTTCCGAAAGGTTCTGCGGTATATATTCGACAGTTTTGCTTAAAAGATGCGTGTACACGTCGGGGTCGCAAAATGTTCCTGCGGGATCCATCAGTTCCGCCATAAGCTTCAGCCGTTCGGCGCCGGCAAGTTCAAAAATCGTACGGGCATTGTAACGGATGCCCAAATCCCCCTCGACGGTGCGGCTGACCCGGGATTCGGGCAGGCCCCGCACGACCGTCTCATGCGTGAAAGAGACGATATCCGCCACGGAATGAACATTGGTCGTGGCGCCGCCTGTTTCGACGACCAGGAGGCTTCCTATGCCCGGCTCAGTTTTGGTGCCGTCCGCCAAAAGTTCGGCCGCAATAAGGGATGCCTTCGGCGTCGGTATGACCGCCTTGTCAAAATAATCTTTCGCTTTGTCAAACCCTTTCGCGTGAATGATATGTTCAATAAAAATCTCACGTATCCGGTTTTGGGCCGGCTCCACGTTCACTTCGGTGACGCTGGGCAGCACATTTTGGGTGACGTAGACTTTCTTTCCGGCCTGTTCGAGCAGCTCACCGACCCGGCCGTTGACGACGCGGTTGCCGCATACCAAAACCGGGCAGTCGATTCGGGATTTTGCCAATATCTCCGCGTTGTGAAGGATGACGTTTTTATTTCCTCCGTCCGTTCCGCCGCAAAGCATGATGATGTCACAGTCTTTTCCCTCAATCTCCTGTATGATCCCGTCGTCGATCTCGTATCCGTACGCGCCGACCACCTTCGCCCCCGCTCCTAAAGCCGCCCGGCGCGCCGCACTCAGGGTGAGATCTGGCACCAAGCCGATTGCGGCCATTTTCAGCCCTCCTGCGGCGCTGCTGCTGGCATACCGTCCGCACAGTTTGCTTTCATCAAAAGCGCAGGATTGTTTGAGTTCGGCCAGCGCTTTGTCAAAGCCAATAGATATGTCGGTTTCCACGGTAGTTGGGGATTGCGCACGCCCTATCACCTCTTCCGCGTCCAAATCAATCGCTGTGACTTTGGTATAGGTACTTCCGAAATCGACCAACAAGTATATCTTCACAAAATCCCCTTCCGCGCCATTCCGCTCGACGACCGCTCACATTCCGGTGACCAAACCGTTGAGCCCTTTTACGGAGAACGCGTCCTTCATACCGGAAATCGGCGCGATTTTAACGAAATCATTCACAGCTTCGCCCTCTTCGGAAATGTATTATTCCTTTTTCGCCGACACATTATAAACGGTTTCGCCCGAATACTCCGGGCTCATTACAACCGAAAAGTGAAAAATCGGCTGCTCTACTTCCAGGAGACGAAGCGGATTGTGCCGCATCCCGCCGGGAACGAAGATCATCGAGGAGCTGTCGATCCTGTGCATCTCGCCGTCGAGCCCGAGTTCGATCACCGCGTGAAGATTGTACGGATCCTCCGGGTCACAGCCGAAAAATCCGATGAGCTCATCATAATCGTGCGTATGTTCCGAAAAGAGAGGGTCGCGAGGCTGTGCCTTTTTATACCAGGCGGTATTCATCTGAAACGCGCCGGGTACCTGGTTGCCGTCGATCCACAGAATGCGTTTCGCAAAATGATGATAGAGTTCCTTTATGTCCGGCCCAATTATATCCGGCTCGTTCAAGCTCCGAACAATGTACTTGGCCGTATCCCGGCCATCTGTTTCATATGACATTCTCGCCTCCTCTGGTCAATCCCTTGACAAATGCACGTCCAACACGGCGGGCCGCTGCCACGCTGACCTGAATCGCATTGTGTTCGAAACCCGGATTGATGAAAACTTTATCTACGCCATGCGCGTCCAATATCTCAATGAACGCCTCTCCATTTTTGTATTTAGCCATTCCACACTTTCCTCGTTCTTGCGCGCATTGCCGCGCATATTGTACAAAAATGCATCGCAAACGTACAAGTATCCGCTCTTTATTCAGTTATTGTATACCTGCCAAAGAATGGTTGACAAGCAACTAATTTCGGAGTTTCGCGCAAAGAATGGTTGACAAGCGGGGTGTCAAAAAGCGTCCAGATCCAGCAGCACGGGACAGTGGTCGCTGCCCCCTACTTCGTTCAGGATCA
>WRFF01000048.1 GCA_009778945.1 Clostridiales bacterium
ATGGGATCCATATTCGTTAATGATGTCGATTGTTCCGACATAATCTCTCCTTCCTTGGTGTCCTCAAAAGGAACCGTTTCTAAATGCTAAAGTGTCACTGACAATCAAAAAAGTTGAATTATTTATCATTTTGGCAAGTTGAAGGGCGTAAAACCCTATCGATATTTATCAAAATGTCACCAAAAGACGAAAAATGCTCGTTTATTTATTATTTTTTGTCACTGCGAATTCGATATTTGGTTTTTAGTGACAATTTGCCGGATTTGAAAGGGGAAAACGGGGCAAAACGAGGGGGAAACGTCACTAAAACAATCTTTTTTGATGAATATTTATTTTTTCATCTCACTCAACGATTTTCTTCTTGCCAAAATACTGCGTTAGTATCAGTAAAAGAAAAATACTTGCCGATATCAATGGCGTCCCGAGCCTGATAATAAGATGGGGATAAGCGCCAGACAACCTCCCAATTCCATAAGTCCGCCGTGTATGATCATGAGTATCGCCGCGATCTTATATTTTTTCAATTTGTCGCTCACTATTTATTCTCATCATATTTCAGCACAGCCGTGAAGGCTTCCTGCGGCACTTCGACGGAGCCGAACTGGCGCATGCGCTTCTTGCCCTCTTTCTGTTTTTCAAGCAGCTTCTTTTTGCGCGAGATATCGCCGCCGTAGCATTTCGCGATAACGTCCTTGCGGTATGCGCTGACCGTCGAACGCGCGATGATCTTCTGCCCGATGGAAGCTTGGATCGGGACCTCGAACTGGTGCCGCGGGATGATTTCCTTGAGCTTCTCGCAGACAAAGCGCCCGCGCGCGTACGCCTTGCTCTCGTGCACCAGCATCGAGAACGCGTCCACCGGCTCCTTGTTCAGCAGGATGTCGAGCTTCACGATTTTGCTCTCCTGATAGCGGATGAATTCATAATCAAGCGACCCGTAGCCCCGTGTCTTGCTTTTCAGTGCGTCGAAGAAATCGTAGATCACCTCGTTCAGCGGCAGTTCGTAGTGCAGGAGGACACGCGTCGTGGTCACATATTCCATATGCAGCATAGTGCCGCGCCGGTCCTGACACAGGTCCATGATCGCGCCGACGTATTCCTTGGGGAGCATGATATCCGCCTTCACGATCGGCTCCTCGATATGATCAATCTCCATAGGGTCAGGCAGGTTCGACGGATTCTGGATCATCTCTTCGGCGCCGTTCGATCGGATCACGCGGTAGATGACGCTGGGCGAAGTCGTGATGATCGACAGGTCGAATTCACGGTCCAGGCGCTCCACGATAATCTCCATATGAAGCAGGCCGAGGAAGCCGCAGCGGAAACCGTACCCGAGCGCTGTGCTTGTCTCCGGCTCGAAATGGAACGCCGCGTCGTTGACCTGCAGTTTTTCGATGGCGTCCTTCACTGCTTCGTATTTCTCTCCCTCCGCGGGATAGACGCCGCAGTAGACCATCGGCCTCGCTTCCTTATAGCCCTTCAGCGGTTTTTCCGCCGGCTCGGCGGCGAGCGTCACCGTATCGCCGACGCGCGCGTCCGCCACACGCTTGATGCTTGCGGAAATAAAGCCGACCTCGCCACAGGCGAGTTGGTCCGCTTCCACCTCCTGCGGCTCGTGGAATCCGACCTCCGTGACCTCGTAATCCTTGCCTGTGTTCATAAGGCGGATCATATCGCCCCGCTTCACGCTGCCGTCAAAGACGCGCGCGTAGATCACGACGCCCCGGTAATTGTCATAATAACTGTCGAAGATCAGCGCTTTGAGCGGCCCTTCCGGGTTGCCTTTCGGCGGCGGGATATTCTTGACCACGTCCTCAAGCACGTCGCGGATGTTGATCCCCTCTTTTGCGGAAATCAGCGGCGCGGCCTCCGTATCGATACCGATGAGGTCCTCAATCTCCTCCTTCACGCGGTCCGGCTCCGCGCTCGCGAGGTCGATCTTGTTCAGGACTGGCCGAATTTCAAGATCCTCGTTCATCGCGAGGTAGACGTTCGCGAGCGTCTGCGCCTCGACGCCCTGCGTCGCGTCCACGACAAGCACCGCACCCTCGCAGGCCGCGAGGCTGCGGCTCACCTCGTACGTGAAGTCCACGTGTCCCGGCGTGTCGATTAAATTCAGAATATACGTCTCGCCGTCGTCCGCGCGGTAGGACAGGCGCGAGGTCTGCAGTTTGATCGTGATGCCGCGCTCGCGCTCAAGATCCATATTGTCGAGATACTGTTCGCGCATATCCCGGTCCGCGACCGCGCCGCAGGCCTGCAGAATGCGGTCGGCAAGCGTGGATTTGCCGTGATCGATATGCGCGATGATCGAAAAATTCCGGATATGGTCTTGCTTTGTCATAACTATGAGAGTATACCATAACCATGAATGAATCTTTGCCGGCAAGCACCCAAACGCAAGCGCTCTTATCTACAAACGCCCTGAAAATCTGGGCGATTATCGCGATGGTCTGCGACCATTTCCCGTATATGCTGCAGCCCTGGCAGGAGGCTTATTATTCGTTCCCGTGGTTTCTTCTGCACGCGTTCGGGAGGATCACGGCGCCGGTGTTTTTCTACCTGCTCGCGCTTGGTTACCGGCGCACCCGGAACGCGAACCGTTATACGGTCCGGCTGCTGATTTTCGCGCTCCTTTCGTACGTGCCGTATATCTGGTATTTTCATAACGCGCCGCCGGACGCGCAGAATTTCCATAACCTGAACGTCATTTTCACGATGCTCTTCGGCCTGCTCCTGCTGCGCGCGCTGCATGAGATCCGAAACACGGCGCTGAAAGCGGTTTGCGTCGTGCTCTGCCTTCTCGGCGGCTGGTGGTGCGATTACGGGCTGTACGGGCTGGCGGTCATCCTGATCTGCGATATCGCGCGGGGCAGCCGGCGCGGCACGGTCCTCGGAATGGGCGCTGCGATGATGGTCTTTGTCTACGCGAATATCTCCTCTGTCTTCCCGGACAGCGCCGGCCCGTTCGGGTATCTGGCGGGCTTTTCCCAAAACCCGCGGATATTGGCTTATTTGATCGTGCTGCTCTGCCAACTGCTGCCGCTGATCCTGATCGCGCGGCACCGGGTATGGTTTCCCGGCCTCGCGGCGGAACCCCGCCCCGGAGCTCTGGCAAAATGGGGTTTCTATATCTTTTATCCCGCGCATATCACGGCGCTGCTGCTTATTCGCTTATTATTGCTGGCTTAAGGAACTGAAAAATGTCCAATCTTGAAAATACAGCGCTGCTCTTCGTTTTGGTCCTGGTGGCAGGGGTCCTCATCGGAAAGGCAAAACTCCTTTCCAAGCCGACAAAGGCTGAAATCACCAATCTCGTACTGTATGTGACGATGCCCTGCATGATCGTCATGTCATTGGACGCCAAATATGATCCTTCTTTGATAAAGAGTTTCGGAATCATACTGGTATTTGCGGTCGTCGTGCAGATGATCGCGCAGCTGCTCAGCCAGGCCTTTTTCCGGAACCAGTTGTTCGAACGGCGCAGCGTCCTGCGGTACGGCGTGATTGTCGCCAATTCAAGTTTCTTCGGGATCCCCGTTATCTCTACCGTATTGGGCGCCGCGGCGCTGCCGTTCGCTGCCATCTATCTGATCCCGCAGCGCGTCGCGATGTGGACCCTCGGCGTCCCCTGCTTTTCAAACGACAAGACCACTTTGAAGAGAGTGGTGACGAAGACGCTCATACACCCGGCCATGATCGCCGTCTATGTCGGGCTCGCGCTTCTGCTCACAGGCACATCGATTCCGGAAGGCATCGCCGCGCCCATCAGCATGATCGGCAATTGTACCATGCCGCTCGCCATGATGCTGATCGGAACCATTCTGGTGGAGATCAACCCATCCATGCTCAAAAGCCGGCAGCTATATCTCTATTGTCTGATCCGCCTGGTTCTGATACCCGGCGCCATCTTTGCCGTATGCCTGCTGTTCGGGCAGGCCGGGACGATCCTCCATGTCTGCGTACTGATGGCCGGCATGCCCGCCGCGTCGACCACGAGCCTGCTCGCGATCCAGTATAAAGCGGACGAAGTTTTCGGCTCCACCGTTGTGATCGTATCGACCCTGCTCTTCTTCGCCATGCTTCCCGTCTGGATGACCCTGTTCTCGCTTGTGGGGACGGCCTGATTTTGTCACATCCAATAATATTTTTGCCACCGCCTTTAGCGTTAACGGAGATAATAGAAACAAATGGATATAAAAGATAATACCGGCGGGTCTCCGCCTGCATCGGTTGGCAGCCGTGGAAAACCAACCATTTCGCTGTTCGGATTCTTTGCAATTACCGCAGCTATGGTTGTATCTGTATACGAGTATCCTTCCCTTGCCGTAAGCGGGCTGCATCTGATATTTTTCCTGTTGCTGGGAGGATTTTTATGGTGCTTGCCCGTCGGGCTGTGCAGCGCGGAAATGGCTACCGCTGACGGTTGCCGGGATGGCGGCATATTTTCATGGGTCAGCGCGATGTTGGGCGAACGCTTCGGCTTCGCCGCAATCTTCTTCCAATGGTTCCAGGTCACGGTCGGCTTTATCACGATGATCTATTTCATTTTGGGCGTACTGTCTTTTGCGTTTCCTTTTTCAGCGCTGAATATTCCCTGGATCAAATTGATTGTTGTACTGATCATTTTCTGGGGGATCACCTTTCTGCAGATGTCCGGGATAAAAGCAACGGAAAAACTTGCAAAATTTACGTTTATTATCGGAGTCGCTATCCCGGTATTCGTGCTCTTTCTTTTAATCGTTGTTTATATCGCCGCAGGAAATCCGTTGAACGTCAATTTTGCGAGCCACGCTTTTCTGCCGGATTTCCGGCAAATATCCACTTTAGTCGTCTTTGTCGCCTTTATACTCGCCTTTATGGGAATCGAAGCCAGTTCTTCTTATATTAATGACTTGGAAAACCCGAACAGAAACTATCCGATCGTCATGATCCTGCTTGTAGTGCTCAGCATCGTTTTGAACGCCATCGGCGGCCTGAGTGTGGCCGGCATCGTTCCGGCGGATCAGATCAATCTGTCAAGCGGCGTCATGCAAGCTTTTTCGGCGCTGATTCTGCACTTCAATTCAGGCCTTGGCGCCGCCGTAAAAATCATTGCTGTCATGCTCGCCATAGGCGTGCTCGGCGAACTGTCCGGCTGGATCGTGGGGCCGGTCCGCAGCATGTATATGGCGGCCCAGAAGGGGTTGCTGCCGAAAGCCTTTACCAGGACAAACCAAAAGAATGTCCCGACCTTGCTCGTTCTGGCCCAAGGAATTGTCGTGACCATATGGGCGACCGTGCTGACTTTGGGCGGCGACGGAAACAATCTTTCATTTTTGATCACGATCACCCTCACCGTCGTCATCTACTTAGCCATGTATATACTTATGTTTGTTTCCTATTTTGTGCTTATCAAGCGCAGTGAATTGCATCGCAGTTACCAGGTTCCGGGCGGGAAGCCCGGGAAATATATCTTCGCGATATCCGGCCTCGCCACTTCACTGCTCGCTTTTATCATCAGCTTTTTCCCGCCTTCGTCCATAACGGCGGGAAGCGGTAACAGTTATATAATCATCCTCGGCCTGAGCTCAGCGGTGACATTGCTCGGCCCTTTTGCTATCTACAGCCTTTATGGCAAAAAACACTCCGCTCCCGGCTTCGAGTACAAGCATCTGAAACATTATGAACAAAACAGATTCATCCGCCCGTGGGCCAGAGGCGAGCACCGCATAGGGAACAGGTAATGGGGGGCGAGACGTTTTCGGCGCCGCCTTTGACACCACCGGCCCAAAAACCGCTTGCATTTCGGCCTCATATCGCATAGAATAAACATTGCGATTGTTTTGCCGGGCGGCACAGGGCCGCCGCGGGCAGATGCCATGCAACAGAAAGTGGGTGAATGAATGGCAAACATCAAATCCGCAAAGAAGCGCATCAGTGTTATTCAGGTCAAGACCGCGCGCAACCGCCGCGTCAAATCGCGCCTGAAGGATGTATCCAAGGCCTTCGACCTCGCGATTGCGAGCGATGACAAGGACGCCGCGAAGGAAAATCTCGCGAAAGCCGAGAAGAAGCTTATGCAGGCGGCCGCCAAGGGCACGATCCACAAGAACGCCGCAAGCCGCAAGGTGTCGCGCATGACGGTCCGCTTCAACACGGTCTTTGGAACCAAAGGCTGACTCACCCGTCCCACACGCGGCGTTACGGAGCCGCACGGCGGTCACAGGCCGCCCGATGTGATACGTTTCATCACATACAGCCGGAAGTGTCTCCCGGCTGTTTTTTATTGCGCTGCAGCGAGGGTGTCATTGACACCTCCGTCCCCCTGACACCTTAACACCCGCATGTTATAATTATAAAAATGTAAACGGACTGAACAAAGGAGATTATGATGGCAAAGGACAAAATTGTACTCGCATATTCGGGAGGGCTCGATACCTCGATCATCCTGGCCTGGCTCAAGGAAAATTATAGCGCGGAGATTATCGCCGTGGACGCGAACGTGGGCCAGGACGACGATTTCAAGGCGATTGAAAAAAAGGCGTACGCGACGGGCGCCGACAAATGCGTGATCCTCGACCTGCGGAACGAGTTTGTCACGGATTATATCTGGCCGGTCGTAAAGGCGGGCGCCGTCTACGAGGACGATTATCTGCTTGGCACGTCGATGGCGCGGCCGCTTATCGCGCAAAAGCTCGTCGAGGTCGCGCAGCGCGAGGGCGCGAAATTCATCGCGCACGGCGCGACGGGCAAAGGCAACGATCAGGTGAGGTTCGAGTCGACGATCCACGCGCTCGACCCCTCCATCAAGATCATCGCGCCCTGGCGTATCTGGGAGTTCCGTTCTCGGGAAGACCTGCTTGCCTACGCGAAGAAGCACCGGATCCCGCTCGCACAATCGGCGAAGAAGATCTGGAGCCGCGACCAGAACCTCTGGCATATCAGCCACGAGGGCGGAAATCTGGAGGACCCGTGGGAAATGCATCCGGACAACGTGCACGTCATGAGCAAACCCGTCGAGAAGGCGCCGGACAAACCTCTTTTTATTGAAATCGATTTTGTAAAGGGCGTCCCGGTAGCGATCGACGGCAAGAAGATGAAGCCCGTCGCCCTGCTCGAGGAACTGAACCGCGCAGGCGGCCGGCATGGCGTCGGCACGATCGACATCGTCGAAAACCGGCTCGTCGGCATGAAGTCGCGGGGCGTGTATGAAACCCCTGGCGGCACCATTCTGATGAACGCGCACAAGGCGCTCGAAAAACTCGTGCTTGACCGCGAGACGCTGTATGAAAAAGGCGCGCTCGCACGACGCTACGCGCAGCTCGTCTACGACGGGCGCTGGTTCACGCCGCTGCGCGAGGCGATCGACGCCTTTATGGACGTCACGCAGCAGGAAGCCACGGGCACCGTACGCATGGAACTCTACAAGGGCAACGCGCTCGCCGTAGCCGCGAAAGCGCCGGCCTCCCTGTACAGCGAGGAATTCGCGACCTTCGGGGAGGACGAAGTGTATAACCAAAAGGACGCGGAGGGTTTCATCAACCTGTCCAGCCTGTCCATGAAGATCCGCGCGATCCAGAGGCAGAAAGCAAAGCGGCGGGTGAAAAAATGAGTAAACTATGGGGCGGCAGATTCTCCAAAGATATCGCGGACGGCGTCTCCGAATGGGCGGCTTCGATCGAGTTCGATAAACGCCTCTATAACGAGGATATCGAAGGCAGCCTCGCGCACGCCAAAATGCTCGCCGCACAAGGCATCCTCTCGCCGAAGGACGAGGCGGAGATCCGCTCCGGGCTCGAGACGATCCGGGCGCGCATCGAGGCCGGCGAAATATCCTTTACCGCGGATAATGAAGATATCCATATGAATATCGAGGCGCTGCTTACGGAGGCGATCGGCGAGCCGGCGAAGCGCCTGCATACGGCGCGCAGCCGCAACGACCAGGTTGCGACCGACCTGCGCCTCTGGATCAAGGAGGAGGTCATACGGACCGAGACGGCGCTCGTGGACTTGCGCGCCGCGCTCGCCCGCCTCGCGAAGGAGCATACCGGCACGCTGATGCCCGGTTATACGCATCTTCAGCACGCGCAGCCTGTCTCCTTCGCGTTTCACCTGATGGCCTGGTACCAGATGTTCACGCGCGACGCGGACCGCTTCTGGGACGCATACCGGCGCGCGGATATTTTACCGCTCGGTTCGGGCGCGCTCGCGGGCGTCCCCTACCCGGTGGACCGCGAACTGACGGCGGACCTGCTCGGCTTTTCGGATATTTCAAAGAACGCGATGGATGCGGTTGCGGACCGCGATTTTGCCCTGGACTATATCGCCGCCGCCGCCGTCTCCATGATGCACCTTTCGCGCTGCTGCGAAGAGCTGATCCTCTGGGCGTCGCAGGAATTTGCCTTTATCGAGATGGACGATTCGTACAGCACAGGTTCCTCCATCATGCCGCAAAAGAAAAACCCGGATATGGCGGAGCTCATCCGCGGGAAGACCGGCCGCGTGTACGGCGACCTCGTCGCCCTCCTCACTACGATGAAGGGGCTGCCGCTCGCCTACAACAAGGATATGCAAGAAGATAAGGAACCGCTCTTCGACGCGGCGGATACGCTCGGGAACTGCCTCTCGGTATTCAAAGGTATGATCGAAACGCTCACCGTGCGGCCGGAAGCGATGCGGGAGGCCGCGCGAAAAGGGTTTATGAACGCGACGGACGCCGCGGACTATCTGGTTTCCAAGGGCCTCCCCTTCCGGCAGGCGCATGAGATCGTCGGAAAACTCGTCGCATACTGCGCCGAGAAAGGGATCCCTCTTGAAGAAACGGACCTGGAATTATTGCAGCAGATCAACCCGGCGTTTGAAGAAGGCTTCTACGAACGCATCGATTTGGCCGCGTGCATGAACGCCAAACAGTCCGCGGGTTCGACCGCCGAGGCGGATGTAAAAAAACAAATCGCCGCCGCCGAAAAAGAAACGGGAGGGAAAGACAGTAACGCGTCCTGAACGTCAGGAAACTTCCCAAACACTTTACGATGACGTCAGTTCAAATATTTTACCGACAAGATAAAGCGGAATGTTCGTGATCGAGTCGTTCTTCAAATACTCTTTTGTGCTGAACCTAACGGCAGATTCGGGATTGTATTTGTCGATATAGCTTTTGAAACTCACAGCTTTCTTATCGGTTCCGGATTTTACTTCAAGCGGAACAATGTGTTCTCCATGTTGCAATATGAAATCAATTTCACGTTCCTGCGCAAAAGCGTAAAAGTTAGGCGCTTTATCCAAAATTGGCATAAGCTGCTCCAGAACATAGTTTTCAGTAAGCGGCCCTTTGAATTGGAAGCTCTCGGAAAGTAAAATGGACTTATTCGTAATCCCCGCCAAGTGCTTAACCAATCCTACATCCAATAAAAATAATTTGAAATAATTCAATATTTCATATGCTTTGAGTGGATATTCGGGGTTTGAAATATTCAGAGTACGGTATGCAATACCGCTGGATATAAGCCACTCGATTGCTTCCTCAAAATCCTTGGCCCGTGCACTTTTTGCGATTGCCGCATACATAAACTTCTCATTGTTCCCTTTTGCCAATTGCGGGACGATACTGCGGAACACTTGTAATATCCGCCCGCTATTGACCTTGCCGCTGTATTTGGTAAAATCATTTTCGTAAAATGAGATAATTTCTTCTTGTATTGCGGAAATTTCTTCCGGGTCAGCGTTATTGGCCCAGCTTTGAACGCATTCCGGCATTCCGCCGACAATCAGATATTTCTTGTAATGTTCCGTCATTTTCGCATGAAATGCGGCGACATAGTCCTCGCCCGATTTAACCCCACAATAATACTGATGCATACCTTCGTCCGCGGCAGCCAGATACTCCTCAAAAGAAAGAGGATAAATATTCAACAAATTTACTTTTCCCACAGGATATGAAGCAGGTTTTGCAAGGTAGGTTCCGAGCAGACTCCCCGCAGTAATAACATGGTACTCGTTGGCTTCCTCGTTGAAGTACTTGAGGCATCCTAAAGCGTTCGGGCATTCCTGAATCTCATCCAGGATAATGAGCGTTTGCTTGGGCAATATTGATTTATTGCGGATCAAGGCGAGCCGTTCCAAAATCAATTTCGGGTCTTTTGTTTCGTCAAAGATTTTAATGGCATCGGCATCCTTGTCAAAGCTGATATAAACTGAATCGCTGTACGCTGTGTTTGCAAGTTCCTTCATTAGCCAGGTTTTCCCTACCTGTCTCGCGCCTTTCAGGACCAGCGGTTTCCGGCGCGAGCTGTTTTTCCACGCCATGAGTTCCTCTAAAACTTTTCTATACATACGCAGTACCTCCATAAGCAGGATTTTCATACATAAATATAGTGTGTCACGTTTTTAAGGAAATATCAAGAAAAATTATTGCGTTTTTAAGAGAAATATTGATATTTATTTTGCGTTTTTATAGAAACCTGGACAATAGAGGAAATTTTTTATCGGCAGTTTCTCAGGAAGCTTCCGCCATCATCGTCAGTTGGTTCAACTTGTCCAAAATCGAGACCCGCAGCGCTTCCGCAAAAGCCGACGGGTCTTTTTTGCGGATCGCGTCGCTTGTCAGTTGGTTGTACCTGGATTCCGTCAGGTTGGGATCCACGGTGAACAAGCCGCCGCGAATCAGTTCATACTGCATGGCGGCCCGCGCGCTCATCTCGGAATACGGTTCCTCGTAGGGATAGATGCGGATGAGCCCGCAGTGAACGACGGCGGCCTTGAGACAGGCGTCCCCGCCGTAATCGGCGCGTTCCGCAGCTTTCAGAAACTCCGTGAGCTGTGTCCCGATCGAAGAGGCGTCCACGGTCACGATGTCCAAATGGTACAACATTTTCACGCCGGTCCGAACCGGCGGTTTTTCCCGATGGTCCGCGAGAAGGCCCACAAATTCATTGAGCAGGCGCGTATCAAGCGACATCTGCATCCCGAGCGCCCGGTCGTAAGCGGTGAAAAGTTCCCGGTGCAATCCGATAAGGCGGTGTTCCCGTATCGGAACGCCTCCGAGCATCTCGCCATTCACAATTCGCGTCACGCCTTCCCGCGTAAGGCGGCTGCCGTTCAGCCGCAGATCCGCGTACGCCGCGTCCACGAGGTCGAGATTTTGCTTGAATGCCTTCAGCGCCGCCGTATAGGGCGCCCGCGCCGAAAGGCGCTGTCTCGCACTTATGATTTCCATCCAGGTGGCCAATAGTCTGCCTTTCGATACGTCCGTTTGCCTGTAGCGACTGCCTGCCCTATCCGCTCAAACCGGATAAACCTGATCCTTTTCATTCAGCAGCGTGCTGTCGATCCCATATTTCTGCGCCTGGCGGTATTTGAAGAATTCGACCGCCGGTCCCGGGAACATCGCGCCC
>WRFF01000049.1 GCA_009778945.1 Clostridiales bacterium
GCAGGGCCCGCTTGATTTTTTCAAGAAGATAGGCGAAGGGATAAAACAGGACTATGTCGGGAAATACAATAGCGAGGGGCTTGCGTATGTTATAGGCTGCGGTACGTTTGATATCATGACAATTTTCTTGGGGTTCACAAAGCTCGGAAAGCTCGGGAAGCTCGGGGAATTCGCTGAAGAGACGACAAAGGGCGCAAAGGTGACGGAAGGTGTTGAGGGGGCGGTGGATGTTGCAAAAATTAATCGATTACTTGAAGTAGATAAATTTCTTGATGAATACGTTCCGAAACAATATCAAAATCAAATAAAGTCGGCATTTGAAGACGATATAAAGGTTACTACTTTGGATGAAGATAAAGTTGTATATCGTTACTATGGTGGAAAAGCTGGTGCATCAAGTTATTGGGTTTCGCCTACAAAAGTTAAGGATCCGATAGCTGATTTGGCTTTACCGCCAGGCAATACGGCAGAAAATATGGATCAAGTAATTCTACCAAAAGGTACAAAGGTATTGGAAGGAACGGTAGCTCCGAATTTTGGGCAGCCCGGCGGCGGTTATCAGTATTATGTTCCAGATATCAAAACAATAGGAGGATAGTTTCTTATGGTGTATACAATAGAAAACTTTAAATACGATATTGAAGAAATCTTAGAGATTTGTAAAAACGATATCGAGGCAATAAAAGCGGGTGAAAAACGACAAGCAACTATAGAGCAAATCGAGGGAACCATCATTCCGGAAATGGAAGATTTGTTGGAGAAAATTCATAGTCAAACAATTCCGCAGAAAGGAAATCGATGGATGCTGTCTGCCGCATATATCACAAGAGGCTGGAACTGGGATATATGGAGTCAGGACGAACTTGTCAAAAAATTGCCAATGCTCGATGATAATTACAGGAATAATTTGGAATAGTCATGAAAAAAATTTATAGGCATTTTGAAGGAAATAAATTGTATGAGGCGACGCTGGAGTCGAAATATGTGGATATAATGATGGATGCGTATAGAAATAAAAAAGAACATAACTTAGCATACGTTTCAACGATAAAACAAAGCACTCCAAGTGAAGCGCTTTTTGAAGCATTGGCAAATATCTATGTGCATGATAAAATTCGTGTAAACAGAAGTACTGCTACCATGGGGATGTTTCATTGCAAAGGATATATCCAAAATATTGATCCCTTTGGGGAAAAAATGATGATGAAATGAAAATTCGACAACTGTGTGATGGCGATGATATTGAAGAAAGGAAGAGGCTCGCAGAAAAGCTGGCGGCAGGTCAACAGCTCATAGAAGGTATTCCCGTGCCAAAACCA
This sequence comes from Clostridiales bacterium, assembly GCA_009778945.1. GTDB lineage: Bacteria > Bacillota > Clostridia > Peptostreptococcales > Anaerovoracaceae > WRFF01. Next base: position 1,320 of record WRFF01000049.1, read on the forward strand.
TTGTATTAATATGGGCCTATGAAAAATAGATTCCATTACAGACAGGAGAACGAACAAATGAAGTATGTGAGCACACGCGGCGGCGGTGCGGCGGTTTCCGGCGCGGAAGCGATCGTGGCGGGACTGGCGGGAGACCGGGGGCTGTATGTTCCGGAGGCTTTCCCGGAGCTGAATATCGAACGGGATTTTGATCTTGCCGCTCTGAACGGCTTGGGCTATCGCGGCGTGGCGAAGCTGATCCTGTCGGCGTTTCTGCCGGACTTCACGGAGGCCGAAATCGAGGCCTGCGTCACCGGCGCCTATGACTCCAAATTTGACGTGCCGGAAACCGTGCGGATTCACAAGGCGGACGGCGCGTATTTCCTTGAACTTTGGCACGGGCGCACGGCGGCGTTCAAAGATATGGCGCTGTCCATCCTGCCCTATCTGCTGACGACAGCGGTGCGCAAGACGGGCGAGGATAAGAAAATCGCGATCCTGACGGCGACTTCGGGCGACACGGGGAAGGCCGCGCTCGCGGGTTTCGCGGACGTGCCGGGCACCGAAGTCTTTGTGTATTATCCGAGCGACGGCGTGAGCGCGGTGCAAAAGCGCCAGATGACCACGCAGGAGGGCGGCAACGTCCACGTCTTCGGCATCCGCGGCAATTTCGACGACGCGCAGACCGCTGTGAAAAATATCTTCAGCGACGCGGCGTTCGGCGCGGAACTCGCGGCCCGCGGCGTTCGGCTCAGTTCGGCAAACTCCATCAATATCGGCCGGCTGCTGCCGCAGGTGGTCTACTATGTATATGCGTACGCGCGGCTTGCGGCGACGGAAGAAATCACCGAAGGCGATGCGATCAATGTTTGCGTGCCCACGGGCAATTTCGGGAATATCCTCGCCGCGTATTACGCGCGTCAGATCGGCGTGCCGATCCGGCGCCTGCTCTGCGCGTCCAACGAGAACAAGGTCCTGACGGATTTCCTGCGTACGGGCGTCTATGACGCGAGGCGCGAATTTATCCTGACGAGTTCCCCGTCGATGGACATCCTCGTGTCGAGCAATCTGGAGCGGCTGCTCTGGCATACGGCGGGCCGCGACGCGGCGTGCGTCCGGGCGCTGATGGAAGGGCTTGAGCGCGAGGGGCGCTATGACCTTGCGGACGCGGCGGACCCTGAGGCGCAAGCGGTTTTCGAAGAAATTTTTTACGGCGGCTTTGCGAAAATGCGGGAGGCGCACGGCGCGCTCGCGGATCTTTGGAAGCGCGAGGGCTATCTGATCGATACGCATACGGCGGTCGGTTACGCGGTCTGGAAAGATTATGTGCGCGAAACCGGCGACCGCACGCGGACGATCATCGCTTCCACGGCGAGCCCGTATAAATTCGCAGGCAGCGTATCGGCCGCCATCGGTCTGCCGCCGGTGGGCAACGAATTCGCGGCGGCTCGCTCGCTCGCCGCGCATACCGGCATGCCCGTGCCCGAGGGGCTGCGCGATCTCGATAAAAAACCTGTATTGCACGACGCCGTCCTTGAAAAGGACGCCATCCGCGGCAGTGTCGAAGCGGCGTTATAAAATACAAAATAATCTTTTAAGTTTTCCCTATACATTTAGACAGGACTTTGGTATAGTTTGTTAAAAGATACTTGTTATTATTAAAACTTATAATAACTTATTAAAGGATGCTTGTTATTATTAAAACTTACTTGTTCTTAAATAGAACCTATGAAAGACACGATCACACTGGCGCAGGGGAGCGGGGGGTATGACTCCGCGGAATTGATGAAAGAGGTGTTTGCGAAGCATTTCGCAAATCCCGTGCTGGCGCGCCTTGAGGACGCCGCGACCGTGGAGATTGAAAACGCGGGCGGCGGCGCGGCGGCGCGTTTCGCGATCGCCACGGACACTTTCGTCGTAAAGCCGTTGTTTTTCCCGGGCGGCGATATCGGGAAGCTCGCCGTCTGCGGTACGGCGAACGACGTGCTGATGAGCGGAGCGGATCCCCGGTTCCTGACCTGCGGTTTTGTGCTCGAAGCGGGGCTTTCCATCAAGCGGTTGGACAGAATCTGCGCTTCGATGGCGGAAACGGCGCGGGAAGCGGGGATGACGATCGTTGCCGGCGATACCAAAGTGATCGAAGGCTGTGGACGCAAGGTTTCAAGCGGGACGAATAACACAGACGAATCCATGGACAATGAGGCGGGCCTTCTGGTCAACACAACCGGCGTCGGCGTTTTCCGCGCGGACGCTCCCGTCCCCCTTCCGTCCCCTTCCGGGCTGCTGCCCGGCGACCGCCTCATCGTTTCGGGCACGCTCGGTGACCACCATGCCTGTATTTTGAGCGCGCGCATGGGGATCCAAAACGGGATCAAAAGCGATTGCGCGCTGCTCGCGCCGATCACGCACGCGCTTTCGGAAGCGGGCGTAGCGGCCCACGCGATGCGTGACGTCACGCGCGGCGGCCTCGCCACCGTGCTGAACGAGCTCGCAGCCGCTTCGTCCGCGCGCATTGAAATTGACGAAAACGCAATCCCGGTCGACCCGGAGGTGCATGCTTTTTGCGGCATCCTCGGGCTTGACCCGCTTACGATGGGCAACGAGGGAAAGATGGTTTTCGCGGTCTCCGAGGCGGACGCGGCGCACGCTCTCGCAGCCGTCCGCGCGACTGTGCCCGGAAGCCGTGCGGCTCTCATCGGCGAAATTTATGCGCCGGAACCCGAAAACCATCTGCCGCCTGTTTTGCGCCGCACCGCCATCGGAGGCAAAGCCCGCGTGGACATGCTCTACGGCGAGGGGCTCCCCCGCATTTGCTGAAAAACGCGTTTGGCAGCGGCCCCCCGAAGCGCTGTGAATTTTATCCGCAGTTAATGTTTTTTATTTCTCGTTCAGTTCTTTGTTGTAAGATGTGAAATCGATGTGAAATCAACGGACAGATAAAGGAGAATCTTTTGACAATTAAAAGGCGGTTATTTATTTCAAATATCCTGATGATCATCATCCCGATCGTCGTGTCCTTCGTGAGTTTTTCCGTTTGTGTATTCATTCTGAACGCTGTCAGCCATGGGTTGCTGTTTGAAGTGCTCATGGGGGGCGGGCATCAGGAGATTCCGTTTGAGAGGTTCATGAAAACGCAGGCCATCATCACGTTCGTCATCATCGTGGCGGTTTTTCTTGCCATTTTGTATGTCACAAACCGGCTTCTGATCCGGTATGTATTCAAGAAAATCGAGCAGCCGATTGATCTGCTTTCCAGCGGGGCGCGCGAAATCAGCGGCGGGAATCTGGATTATCGGATTGTCTATGACCAGAACGACGAATTCAAACCGGTATGCGAGGATTTTAACGAAATGGCGGTCCGCCTGAAGGCCTCCACCCTCGCGCTTCAAAAGGACGAGCAAAACCGGAAGGAGTTGCTGGCGAGTATCTCCCATGATCTGCGTTCCCCGCTGACGTCGATCAAAGGGTATGTGGAAGGGCTGGAGGACGGCGTCGCGGCAACCTCGGGAGCGCAGCGGGAGTATCTGGAGATCATCCGGCAAAAAACGGACGACATAAATAATATGGTAAGCAAACTGTTCCTCTATTCCAAATTGGATATGGGCGATTACCCAACAAATCCGGAAAGCCTGGTGATCGGCAGGGAGATCACCGATCTGCTAAATGCCTGCGGCGAGGAATACAAAGCGCAGGGGCTGTCGATAACGACAGAAAATTTTCCGGCGGACTATCTGATCATCGCGGATCCCGAGCAATTGAGAAGTATCTTCATTAATATACTGGACAACAGCGCCAAGTACAGGGAGAAGGAAACGGCTTATATGGCGATCCGGTGCGAGCGGATGAACGGCCTGGTTCGGGTCACATTTGACGACGACGGGCCGGGTGTGCCGGAAGAGGCGCTGTGCAAACTTTTCGACGTATTTTTCAGAAACGACCCTTCGCGGAGTGGCGCCCCGCAGGGCAGCGGATTGGGGCTGGCGATTGCGGCGAAAGCCGCCGCGCGCATGAATGGCCGGATCACGGCGGAGAACCGGGCGGAAGGCGGACTGCGAATCGTTCTGGAAATTCCTGAAGCGGCGCCGCCGGGAGCGGAGGAGAAGCTATGACAAAAATACTGATCATTGAAGACGATCCGCAGATCGCCAAAATAGAACGGGACTATCTGATGGTCAATGAATATGACGTGGCGATCGCGAAGACCGGGGACGAGGGGATCAAAGCCGGGCTGACCGGACAGTACGACCTCATTTTGCTGGACCTGATGCTCCCGGGGGCGGATGGCTTCACGGTCTGCCGAAAACTGCGTGAGACGCTGGATATTCCCATCCTCATGGTGACCGCCCGGCAGGAGGATATCGATATGATCAAAGGGCTGGGGCTGGGCGCGGACGATTACATCACGAAACCGTTTTCGCCGAGCATACTGGTCGCCCATGTCAAGGCGAATCTCGCGCAGTACGCGCGCCTGAAACAATCCGGCAGTCGTGCCACCGGCGACATCGTTGCCGGAAATATCCGCATTCAAACGGGTTCCCACTGTGTTTTCGTCAACGACCGCGAAATCGCGATGAAAAACAAGGAATACGAACTGTTGCTCTTTCTTGTCACCAATATGGATGTGGTGTTCAGCAAGGAAACCTTATACGAACGGATATGGGGCTTCGACGCGATGGGCGACAGCGCCACCGTCGTCGTGCACATCAACCGGCTTCGCGAGAAGCTGGAGGACGACCCTTCAAAACCCAAACATATTCTCACCATATGGGGCGCGGGGTACCGTTTTGTGGTATAGGAAAGCGCTGTGAATCTGTATATTATCGCAAACCATATCATCGCCGCCCTGTTTGCAGTCTGCTATTTCTATCAAATTATTTATACCATCGCTTCGATGAGACGCACTGTCCCGCCTTTTCCGAAAGAGGCGCCCGGACGTTACGCGATCCTGATCTGCGCGCATAATGAGGAGGCGGTGATCGGGCAGCTTATCGACTCCGTCAGCAAACAAAACTATCCCCGGGAGCTGATCGACATCTTCGTAGGCGCGGATAACTGCGATGACGCTACCGCGCGGATTGCCCGTGAGCACGGCGCCACGGTCTATGAGCGCAGCGACCGGACGCACATTGGCAAGGGCTATGTGCTCAATTTTCTCATAAATTCGATCACAGGCGAAGGGACAAATTGGGAGCACGGCGGGTTCATCGTGATCGACGCGGACAATCTCCTGGACAGCGGCTATGTCGCTGCGATGAACGACGCGCTTTGTTCCGGTTATCGCGTCGTAACCGGCTACCGCAATTCCAAAAACTTTGGCGATAACTGGCTTTCCGCGAGCTATGCCGTGTGGTTCCTGCACGAATCCCGCATGCTGAACGGAGCGCGCGAGCTGTTGCGTCTGAGCGCGCAGGTCTCCGGCACCGGTTTTGCGGTCTCCTCCGAGCTGCTCCGCGAACTGGGCGGTTGGAACTATTTCACGCTCACGGAAGACGTGGAATTCACCTTTGCGATGACGGCGCGCGGTGAGAAGATCGGATACACGCCGCACGCGATCCTTTACGACGAGCAGCCGACGAACTTTCGCGTATCCTGGAACCAGCGGATGCGCTGGACCAAGGGGTACCTTCAAGCCTACGGCCGGTACGGCGGAGCGATGCTGCTGCGCGCGGTCTCAAAGCACGCCTTTCCCTGCTACGATATGCTCATGAGCACGCTCGCCGGATCGGTGCTCGCAACCGGGGCCATCGCCTTCTATGCGGCTGCCATAGTTTACGGAGCGGTATCCGGCACAGGTATTATGTTGCCGCTGATTTATCTGGGGCATTTTCTCTTAGCCACCTATATAGCATTCTTCATCATCGGCGTTATTACGGTTATAACCGAGCGGTCTTATATCTACGCGCCGCGCCGCGCGATCATCGGTTTTGCCTTCACCTTCCCGTTCTTTTTCTACACGCTGCTGCCCCTCTTCCCTTGCCTGCCGTTCGATCGGAAAATTTGGCCGCATATCGTGCATACACGTGCGATTGACATCGAAGAGATCAAACATACTGTCGACCCGTCCTAAGTTTTAGAAGGGGATATGGTCACGGGAAGAATCAGTTTCGACGGATGCTTCTTATCAAAATAGATCGTATCTTTGCCGATATTCAAACCGTAATGATGCCCGCCGAAATCAAACATATTCGTATCGTGGCAGGCGACTTCTATGCGGATTCGGTGGCCTTTCCTGAATATATTGGCAAACGGCAGTATTTCGATATCATATTTATAGATCTTATTGTTTTCAAGCTCCTGCGGGTTTTCGTGGGTGTAGTACGGGCGCCACGGCCTTTCGAGCTCTTTGTCATGCTCGAAGCTGTGGGACGCGCGGAGCCTTCCGTGCGTCAGGAGAACGGAATCCAGCGGATGGCCCTTCAATTGAACATCATCCGGCAACTGATCCCAAACCTTGACGTAGAACTTTGTATCGACATAGTCGGGGAATTCCTGGTCCGTCGACGCGTACAAAATCAGCCGCGCATGGCCGCATACTTCCAGATCATTCTCCATGGGATCGGTCGTAAACGTCAGGACTTTCTTGTAGGGGTATACTCTCCCATGCTCGACGACCGCCGCGCCGATACCGCTGAAATGGCTCCAGTCCGGCTGCGGATAAGAATAAGTGACCGAGGCGTTATCGGCTGTCGGCTCCTTCCCAAGAACGAGCTTGCCGTCGTTCAGCGAATCGACAACGCCCGTATTTTCGCCTGACAGATAGAACGGCGTATAGTCGGCCCTCTTGAGCGGCCATTCCTGTTCCTCCCTATACTCCTCAAGGCCATGGACAAAAAGGGTTACAGGCGGCTCCTCCATGACGCCGGTATCGTTGCCTTTGAGCCAATGGTCGAGCCAGCGCAGGATCAACAGCCTCATCTCGGGCGAATTGTAAATGGCCATTTCGTCGCCCTCGAACTCGCCGTGGCAAAGCAACATCTTCTTTGGCGCGTCTACTTCCTCGTAGCCTCTCGTATTCCCACGCAGATGCAGGCCCGTTTTGTGCCAGAAGCCGATGCTGTAAAGCGGGCATTTGATCTTGCTGAAATCCGCCCGGCGGATCTTCCAGAAATCGTCAAACGTCGGATGGTCGATCATCGCCCTGGGCATATCCCACGAGCCGAGTTTCGGCTCCTTGATGCCCATGCCCAAATTGTAGTTTGCCCTGATCTCAACCAAATGCCACGCGGAGGGAAATCCGACGCTCAAATTCCCGCCGTGATACGCGATGTCCCTGTACAGGTCGGCGCCGCCGTCATAAGGGACAATCGTAACCAGATGGGGCGGCTGCGTAGCCGCCGCGAACCACTGTACATGAGCCAAAAGGGATTCGCCGATCATACCGACTTTTCCGGTACTCCAAGGCTGAACGGCGAGCCATTCGATACAATCGTACAAATCGTATTGCATCTCCTGGCCTATATAGTCCCACTCGCCGTCGACAGACTTGCCTGTGCCGCGCTGGTCCTGGATTGCGACGATGTAACCTCTTTGCACGAACCATTCTATGTCGTTGGTTTCAACGCAATGGATTGTCGGCACATTGGGAAGGAAGGACAGCGCTTTCATATAGCCGGTTGACATGAAAAGAACCGGGAATTTGCCCGGAGCGTCGGGTCTGTGGATATCCATGGCAATCTTCACGCCGTCTCTCATCGTCACATACACATCAAACTCGGACGTCATCTCATACTCCGGCTGACTGAGCTTGTCGGCCGGAAAACCGCCCGGCAGCAGCGTTTTCATTATTTTGGGATCGCAAATTGTTGAATACATAGCTCGCACCATATCCTTTCTATCGCAGACTTTCCACGGAAACTTTTCTTAGAAAACACAGGTTAAATCTTCAGCTTCTTTAATCCGCGCTTCCCTGACAGGAAAATAATAACACGTATGGCCGCTAAAAGGAGATATGAGTTTTTGATCCGTATATTTTATAATTTCACCTATTTTTTACCGAACTTTACGAAAGTTTTACCCCACCTCGATATTAGATTTTACAAGACAATTTTATAATTTTTTTATTGGAGTTATGAAATTGAGAAAAGACAAGGAGAAAATAATGCTTAAACACACATTTTTTAAAGTGATTACCCCTATTTTACTGGTTGGAGCTTTGGCAATCAGCGCGGCCGGGTGTGGTTCGACCACGGCGAGCAGCAGTTCCTCCTCTGCTCCGGCGTCTGCGCCTGCCGCGCCGTCCGCTCCAGCGACAAACTCGGCCGCCCCGGCGGCCGCTCCGTCATCGAGCGCCGGTTCCATCACCGTCGTATGGTATCCCAACGAATCCGCGGCGGATTTCGCGCCGGCCAGAGACGCGATTGCAAAATATATAAAGCAGGCGACGGGAAAAAACGTCGTCAATATGACAACCACCGATTACACGATAGCAATCGAGGCGATTGATAGCGGGAAAGCGCAATTGGCTTATATGGGCGCGCAGGGTTACATCCAAGCGAACCAGCAAAACTCGGCCGTACAGCCGCTCTTCACAAACGCGGGGCCCTCTGGTACGCTTTCAGACGCGCTCTATTACAGCAGGCTTTGTGTGAAAGCTGCTGACGCCAGTCAATACATGTCGAACGGAGCATATTCCATTCAAAATATCGCAGGGAAAAAGATTTCCTTCGTATCCCAGAGTTCGACTTCGGGGTGGGCAATCCCGACAAGTGCGATCCTCGGATTTTTCAAGAAGGACTCCCAATGGAGCAGTCTGACCGCTGACGACCTAGCCCAGGGCGGAAGCGGGAAACTCTTCTCCGCCGTCCTGTTCGGGAATTCCCACCAGGGCTCCGCGGTCAACCTGCTTTCGGGAAAATGCGATGTCGCTGCTTTTGACGATCAGGACCTGGCCCCGTATGTTCAACTGAATTCCGGAAAAGACAATACGCCGGGAGCGGTTTACGAGGTCGCAAAAGGAGCCTCCGCGCCGTTCGATACATTGACAGGAAAACAGTATACCGTGATCGCCGCTTATCCCGTGTTGAACGGGCCTTTCGCCTACAACTCGAAAAGCCTGAGCGCCGGTGACGCCCAGAAAATATTGGCCACCATGACTTCGAGCGCAGTGGCAAATGACAAAACACTGTTTGACCCGAGCGGAAAAGGGTTGTTTACCAAAACGCAAAACGAGCAGTTCATCAAAGTTACCGACGATTGGTATCTGCCGATCCGCAACCTGGGAGCATGAGCAAGGCGATAGGCTTCAATCAATCCGCAGTCTGGGAGCGTGAATAAAATGAACACACCGGCATCCGAAATATTAAATATCAAAGATCTGAGCAAAGCTTATAGTGCAAATGACAGCAGGGCTCTGGACAAGGTGTCCATAACCGTAAACAGCGGCGAATTCATATCTGTCATCGGCCCCTCCGGGGCCGGGAAATCCACTCTCCTTCGTTGCATCAACCGCATGGTTGACGCAACGGACGGGGACATTGTTTTCAGCGGACAAAACATCACCAAAGTAAAAGGCAAAACGCTTCGTGCGGTCAGAACAAATATCGGCATGATCTTTCAAAATTACAACCTTGTCAACCGGTTGAGCGTATTGGAGAATGTATTGCACGGAAGGCTTGGGTATAAATCCACATTCGGCGGAGCTTTCGGATTCTATACGGAAGCGGAGAAAACGGAAGCATTTGATATTTTGGACAAATTGGGCTTGATCAAGCATGCGTACAAAC
>WRFF01000050.1 GCA_009778945.1 Clostridiales bacterium
GGCGGGCAGATCCGCGTACAGCATGCAGGCGTCGCAGCGGCATCGGAGGCATCGCGCCGCCTCTGCGGCCGCGCCGGTTTCGTCAACCGGTATTTCTTCGGGAAAGCTTGCGGGGATACGTTCCAATTTAAGCGGTGCAAGCACCATTTTTGTCGTACGTACGTCCTTCGGAAAAACCAGGTTGCCGGTCCGTAAAAAAGCGTCAATCGCAGCGGCGGCCCGCAAACCGTGCGCGAGTGCCTCGCTCCCCGTATGCCCTGTCAGCGCGCCGCCTGTAAGCCAAACGGCGCCGACTTCGCCATATAGAGAATGGGCCAAGTGGTTTTCCTTTGATTCTGAGCCGGATGAACCGTCCCCTTTCGTCTCGAGCCGGATGAACCGTCCCCTTTCGTCTCGTGAGCCGGATGAACCGTCCCCTTTCGTCCCTTTCGTCTCGAACGTTTCCCCGCCCTCTCCGGTGCAAACAAAGACCGCGTCAAAACCGCGGCCGGCCAGGTCTTCGCGCTTTTCCACACAAGTGTTCAGATGCAACGTAACCGTTTCATTTTTAAACTGCCGTTCAATCTCGCTCTGCGCGGTCTCCAGAAGTTCTTTCGACTCCCATCCGGTTCCGCAGACTGCGTCCCGCGCCTCAAAAATCTCCACGTCATATTTTTTCTGCGCAAGCCGAAGCGCGCACCCGAGCCCGCAGAGCCCCGCGCCGATTATTGCGACACACTTTCCGCGCGCCGGCAGATTGTAAGATTCCGGGATTGCGCCTTCCGCGTCGGCGCAGACGGCGCGTTCAATCTCCCTCAGCCGGATCGCGCCGCCTTTCTCGCGCATAGGGCACACCTTTTCGCAGGGCCGCTCGCAGATTCGGGACACGATCCCCGGGAAACCGGTCGCTTCGCGGTACAGGCTGTACGCCGCCCGGCCCCGCCCCTGCTCCACGCGTTCCGTGAATTCGCGCACATCCAAGTGGAAGGGGCACGCCGCCATGCAAAAGGCCGGTTCGCTTGCGAGACAGCGGTCGAATTGTCCCAAAAAATCCACAACATCTTTCATAATAAGAATCTTATCATATTCCTCCCCGAAAAAATGCGGCAGGCTGTACCCGTTAATTCATCGGAAAAGTCACTGAGAGTAATAAAAAGCTGAATTATTTATTATTTTGGCATGTTAAGGGGCATAAAAACCTGTCGGTATCTAGTAGAATGTCACTGCGGAATGAAAAAGACCTGTTTATTTATTATTTTTTGTCACTGCAAGTTCAATATTTGTTTTTTAGTGACAATTTCCCTGATTCGAGCGATTAGAACGGGTAAAAATGGAGGAAAATTGTCACGAAATCAACCTTTTTCAAGAAAATAGTGACGTTTCTTCAACCCAATCGCTATTTTTCTTTGCAATACATCAAAATTATGTTATAATTTCAAAATAATAACATTTTTAATTTCAGAAACTAAAAGTACGGAATAGGCGCCAATAACCGGCAGAGGAAAACAAAAATCAGAAGTACGGAATAGGCGCCAATAACCGGCAGTGAAAAACAAAAGCTAAAGGTGCGAGATAAACGTCAAGGGCAATCAATGAAGGACGAGAGCCGGAATCGCGAAATAGGCGCCGACGGCAGTTGATGGAAAATAAAACAATGAAATAGGGAAAGGAATCGAGAAATGAACCTGAAAGATGTTCGGTTTTATGAAAACGAGGTAGAGGCAATCAAGCGGGAATTGGAAAGTTTGCCCGATGGGTACTTGATTAAACGAGGAATGATTTATTATGAAAGAACAGGTACTGTTCAAAAGGGGATAACGAAAGACCTCTCGAGAGTCAAGCGCCTGGTTCGCAAGGCGTATTTATTGCGGCGGCTGCAGAATCTCAAGTGTAATTATGCCTTAGCGAAAAAATTGACCCAACAATATAAGGCAGAAGAGCCAATGGAAATTATTCGAGAATTGTCTTCTTTTTATCAGACATTTCCGGTTGATTATTTCTTTCATTCGTCTGCGCATGAACGGTTTGAAAATATTCCGGAAGGAGGTGCGGGCCATACGGAAGGATTGGTCTATTTGACGAATTCGGGGCTTCGGGTCCGTTCTAAATCTGAGCGCACAATTGCCGATGCATTAGACAAAAACGGAATTCCATATCGTTATGAGGCTGCTTTGACATTGGGCGACGAAAACAGATTTCCGGATTATACGATCACCAGGCCTTTCGACGGGAAGACTATTTTGTGGGAACATTTCGGCCGTATGGATCAAAGTTGGTATCGGCATAAAACTGTTGAAAAATTAGCCCTATACGCTCAATATGGATTTTTTCCGTTTGACAATCTGATATGCACCTACGAACGAGATTTACAAGACACTGCCCACATACAGGCAATAATGAAAATATTTCTATTACGATAGTTCCCGTTTCCCGAACGCAAACAAATTGAATCAGGTTAGATTTCCTGTGAGGATTCCCGAAATTCTTTGATTTCGTGGAATCTGCTGATATAATAATAGAAATCAAATTCAAGTTTGAAACAGAGTTATAGATTTTGAGAAGAATAACAACGACGTACGAAAGAGGTGCATGATGAAACAACTGCGAAAATTGACACTGAATATCAACGGAGCGGACCGGACCTTTGTGTGCGATCCGGAAAACGATACGCTCGCGAGCGTGCTCAGGCGGCTCGGCCTGACCGGCGTCAAGGTCGGCTGCGGCACCGGCGTATGCGGTGCGTGCAGCGTCATCATGGACGGCAAGGTGATCCGTTCTTGTACGCGCAAGATCAGCTCCATGAAAGACGGCCAGAAGATCATTACGGTCGAGGGCGTGGGGACGGCGATGCATCTGCATCCGCTGCAGGTCGCGTTTATGGAAAACGGCGCGATACAATGCGGGTTCTGCACGCCGGGCTTCATCGTCTCCGCCTGGCAATTGCTGCAGGAAAATTCGGCTCCGACGCGTGAAGAGGTGCGCGATTGGTTCCAGAAGCACCGCAATATCTGCCGCTGCACGGGTTACAGGCAGATCGTGGACGCGGTCATGGACGCGGCGAAAGTGCTGCGCGGCGAATGTACGGTCGAGGACATCAAGGTGAAGATGCCTGCGGACAAGAAGTATTATGGGAAGGCTTTGGTGCGGCCCGCGGCGCTTGCGAAAGTGACGGGCGTCTGCGATTTCGGCGACGATGTGGAACTCAAGATGCCCGAGGACACGCTGCACGTCGTGATGGTGCAGCCGAAGGTCGCGCACCATGCGAAAATAATCAAGGTACATGCGGAAGAAGCGGCGAAGATGCCCGGCGTCTACAAGATCGTCACATACAAAGACGTCAAAGGCTCCAACCGCCTGAATATGTTTCAGTTCCTGCCGCGTACGGTCGAGGGCGCGACGAAGCAGACGCACGTGCTGCTCGCGGAGGACAAGATTTTCAATTACGGTGATATCGTCGCGCTTGTCGCGGCGGATACGAAGCGCCATGCGCGTGAGGCGGCGTGCAAGGTCACGGTCGAATACGAACAGCTCCCCGAGATGCTTTCCTATCTTGAGGCGGCTCTGCCTGACGCGGTGCGCGTGCATGAAGAACATACGAATGTCTGGAGCATGCAGCCGACGGTCAAAGGCGATCCGGACGTCAAAGGCCTGATCGACGGCGCCCCCCATGTTGTCTCCGGCAGTTTCTATTCGCAGCGCGAGCCGCATATGCCGATCGAAGGCGATACGGTGCAGGCGTACTGGGACGAGGACGGAATGCTGACCGTCCATTGCAAGGCGATGGCGATCTACGCGAATATCGGCGATATCGCCGAGGCGACGGGCGTTGATCCCGAAAAGGTGCGTGTTGTCGAAAACCCGACGGGCGGCACGTTCGGATGGGGTATCGCGAGCGCGACATACGCGATCGCGGCGATTGCCTGCATGGCCTGCGACGACCGGCCTGTTGCGCTGTCGATGACCTACGCGGAGTTCATGTCCTTCTCCGGCAAGCGCGCGCCGTCGTTCACAAACTCACGTCTCGCGTGCGGCGAAGACGGGAAGATCATCGCAGCCGAGTGGGACAACGGGCTTGACCACGGCGCGTACAGCGAGCTCGGCGACGACCTCACGACGCGCATCGCGCGCTTTATGTATTTCCCGTACAACGTGCCGAACTGTATGGGGCTCTCACGCGTAGCCGCGACAAACCATAGCTACGGCACCGCGTACCGCGGGTACGGATCGCCGCAGGCTTACACCGCCTCCGAGGCGATGATGGATATCATGGCCGAGGAACTCGGCATTTCCCCGTTTGAGATCCGCTGGCGCAATGTGGCGCGCCCGGGCGACCTCAATATCAACGGGTACGAATACACGTCCTATCCGGGCGAGCAGATCATGCAGGCGATGAAACCTCTCTATGATGAGGCGGTCCAGCGCGCGAAGGATGCGGACAAACCGAAACTCCGCCGCGGTGTCGGGCTTGTCTGGGGCGGTTATAACGTCACGGAAGGCACCGCCGACCAATGCACGGTCGCGATCGAACTCGGCAAGGACGGAAAATTCTATAAATACGACACCTGGCAGGATCAGGGCCAGGGCGGCGACATCGGTTCGCTCATGGTCACGCTTGAGGCGCTGCGCACGACGTTCGGAGGCGCCCGGACGATCGACAAGGATGACGTCGTGCTGATTCAGAACGACAGCAAATACTGCCCGGATCACGGCGCTACGGCTTCCTCGCGTTCGCATTTCATGAACGGCATTTCGTCCAAAGCCTGCGCGGAAAAGCTGTATAACGCCATGCTGAAACCGGACGGTACGCTCCGGACCTACGATGAAATGGTCGCCGACGGGCTCCCGACGCGGTACGAAAACCAGTTCCTGAACGAGGAATTCGGCACGCTTGCGGACCTCGACCCCAACACGGGCAAAGGAAATCCGACGCCGGACTATACGTTCGCGATGTTCCTCGCGGAGGTTGCGGTCGAGACGGCGACGGGAAAAGTCCATGTGCTCGCGATGAAGGCGGTCGCGGACGTCGGCGTTGTCGGCAATATCGCGGCGGTCAAAGGACAGGTTTTCGGCGGCATGAGCCACACGATCGGCTTCGCGCTTTCGGAGGATTATGAGGATGTGCACAAACACAATAACCCGCTCGGCGCGGGCATCCCGACCGTCCTGGATATCCCCGACGACCTTGAGGTGACCTTCCTCGAAAACCCGCGCGCACAAAATCCGTTTGGTTCCTCCGGCGCGTCCGAAGCGTTCCAGTCGAGCGGCCATATGGCGGTTATCAACGCGATCGCAAACGCCTGCGGCGTGCGCGTCTACGAACTGCCGGCGACGCCCGAAAAAATAAAGGCGGGGCTTGATATCCTCGCAGCCGGCGGGAAGATCGAGCCGCCGAAACGGTATTTCCTCGGCTCGGATTTTTACGAGGAGATGGAAGCCATCCGCAAAAATCCAATGTAAGACGACGGAAGCGGATTGCGCGAAACGTTGAACTATCAGTGGACGGCGGAAAATATCAGGCGATACCGGGAGGCTGGCGCATACACAGGGTTTTACAAAAAACTGAGCGAGCTGGCCGAGCCGTGGCTTGACGTGTCGTGGACGCTCGCGGATCTGGGCTGCGGCCCGGGGCTGTTCGATTTTTTCCTCGCGCCGATGGTCTCGCGGATTACGGCGATCGATAACGATGAGGCCGCGATCGACAGCCTCCGTGCGGAAACGGAGCGCGTTTTATCCGCGCGGCCGGCGCAGCAGCCGGATACAGCGGGGAAGATCAGGCCGGTACTGCGGGATTTCGGCGGCCTCGGCGCGGACGAACGCTGGGACGCCGTGCTGCTCGCCTTTGTCGGTGTGGACGCGCGGTTGTTGGACAGCCTGATCGAACGCGCGCGGAAGCGGGCCTTGATCTTTGTCCGCCCGCGTCCGCCCATCCCGGATGAGCCGGAAGTGCTGGGCGTACCTGAAACGGAGCGCCATCTGGCGAAGCGGGGTTATTCGTTCGAGAAGATCACAGCGGAGCTGGAGTTCGGGCAGCCGTTCCGCTCGCTCCATGATGCGGAGGCGTATCTCGCGGAACTCGCACGGCAGGATAAAGAGAAAGCCCGCGACGCCGAAAAGCATCTTGTCCTGACCGAGCGCTCGGAGTATCCGGTTTTTTTGCCGAAGAGCGTGGAAGTGAGTTTCTTTCCCGTAACGACCGGAAACGCTGATTGAAAAATAAGGTATAGTTTTTCTTTAGAAAAGATGGAGAATACATGATTTACGAAGAAAGAGAAGAAGAAATCGGGACCCTGGTCGGGTCAATCATGGAAAGTTATGCGGCATATCCGGAGATTATCCGCATCGGGAAGCGCAACCATATCGATCGCGAAGCGATACAGGCCGCAATCGAAAATCTTCGGCAGCTTCTCTTTCCCGGATTTTTTGATAACGGCAGTATGTGCGAGTATACGAAGGAATTCTTTGTGCGCGACACGCTGTTTGCGCTGCGCAGCTCGCTCATTACGCAGATCGAACGCGCGTACCGGCATCAAACGGATGAGGTGGACGGCGAGGCGCCGGTCAGGGCTGCGCGCGTTACGGACGAATTTCTCTCCCGGCTTACCGAGGTGCGGCGCCTGCTTGCGCTCGATGTCGAGGCTGCGTTTGACGGCGACCCCGCGTCCACAAGCCGCGACGAGATCGTGCTCTCTTATCCGGGCGTTTACGCGATCACGGTCTACCGGCTTGCGCACGAACTCTGGGAGCTCGGCGTTCCGCTGATCCCGCGCATGATGTGCGAGTCCGCGCATTCGAAGACGGGTATCGATATTCACCCCGGCGCGGCAATCGGCGAATATTTCTTTTTGGATCACGGGACTGGCATTGTCATCGGGGAGACCGCGACGATCGGCAGCCATGTGAAGATCTACCAGGGTGTGACGCTCGGCGCGCATTCGACAAAAGGCGGGCGCAAACTTTGCGGCAGCAAGCGGCATCCCGACATCGAGGATCATGTGACGATCTATTCGGGCGCGTCAATCCTCGGCGGGGATACGGTGATCGGCGAACATTCCGTCATCGGCTCCAATGCTTTCATCACGACAAGCGTACCGAAAAATTCCCGCATTACGGGAGAGACTGTCATCACGGAATAATAAGCACGAAACAGGATACGGGGAAAGGGAGACATTATGGCATTTTATTTCAAAGATCCGTCACGGACATTCAACGAGTATCTGCTCGTACCGGGCTATTCGTCGTCGGATTGCCAGCCGGGCCGCGTGGATCTCGGGACGCCGGTCGTAAAATACCGTACCGGCGAAGAGCCCGCGCTCCGGGCCAATATCCCGATGGCGTCCGCGGTCATGCAAGCGGTTTCGGATGACCGGCTTGCGGTTGCGCTCGCGAAGGAAGGCGGCGTCTCCTTTATCTTCGGTTCGCAGAGCGTCGAGAACCAGGTGGCGATGGTGCGGCGCGTAAAGGATCACAAAGCGGGCTTTGTCCGCTCGGACAGCAATATTCGGCCCGACCAGACGCTTTCCGATATCCTCGCGCTGAAGGAGAAATACGGACACAGTACGGTCGCGGTCACGGAGGATGGGACGCCGGACGGGCGGATTGTCGGTATCGTAACGAGCCGGGATTACCGCATCAGCCGGACGCCGGTGGATACGCCGGTCAGCGAATTCATGACGCCGCTTTCAAGCCTCATCTACGGCAAGGACGGCATCTCGCTCTCCGAGGCAAACGATATACTCTGGGACCATAAACTCAACCAGCTCCCGATCATCGACAAGCAGGGGCGGCTGACGCATTTTGTCTTCCGAAAGGATTATGAAAGCCACAAGAGCAATCCGAGCGAGCTTTTGGATGCACAAAAGCGGTATATCGTCGGCGCCGGCGTGAACACCCGCGACTATGAGGAACGCATTCCGGCTCTTGTGGACGCAGGCGCGGATGTGCTCGTCGTCGATTCAAGCGAGGGCTTTACCGAATGGCAGCAGCGGACGCTTGCGTTTGCGCGCGCGCGCTACGGCGACAGCGTGAAGATCGGCGCGGGCAATGTCGTGGACCGCGACGGCTTTCGTTTCCTTGCGGAGTTGGGTGCGGATTTTGTGAAGGTCGGGATCGGCGGCGGGTCGATCTGCATCACGCGCGAGCAAAAGGGCATCGGGCGCGGACAGGCGTCCGCGGTTATGGATGTGGCAAAGGCGAGAAATGGGTATTATGAAGAAACGGGCGTCTATATCCCGATCTGCAGCGACGGCGGCATTGTCTACGACTACCATATGGCGGTCGCGCTTGCGATGGGCGCGGATTTCCTGATGCTCGGGCGCTATTTTGCGCGTTTTGACGAGAGCCCGTCGGCGCGCCTGACGGTGAACGGCTCTTATGTGAAGGAGTATTGGGGCGAGGGCTCCAACCGCGCGCGCAACTGGCAGCGCTACGACTTCGGCGAGGGGGAGGCGCTCTCGTTTGAGGAGGGCGTCGATTCTTATGTGCCGTACGCGGGCGCGCTGAAAGACGGCGTGGGTTCCACGCTTGCGAAGCTCCGTTCCACGATGTGTTCCTGCGGTGCGCTCTCTATTCCGGAGCTTCAGGAAAAGGCGAAACTGACGATTGTGAGCGCGACGAGCATCGTTGAAGGCGGCGCGCACGACGTGATCCTCAAAGAGCAAACGGGATCAGTCATCCGGTGAACGGAACCGATTGTTTTTGAGCTGACCGAAAAGGCGATATGCGGCGACGCTCTCCCTCCTCCTCAACCAGGCGCGCCGGTTTTCGCGTCCAAAACCACTTTTCCCTAAAGAAGCGATAGAAGGGCAATCCATGTTTCCATGGGTTCTGTGACAGAACGCAACAGGTTTTATGTCACTTTTTTTCGGTTATGGACGATTTTTCACTTAAATATTGCTGTTTTCTTTTAATTTTCGGATTTTTGGACATGATTTTCGTCCATAGCCGCAATTTTTTGACATTATTTCAGAAATTCATGGCAAACTCGCCTTCACGCCGATAAATTCCAGCAAATAATTCTCCGATTACAAGAAATGTTTTCTCCGTTTCCTGTATAATAATATTTTACTATCACAGTAAGCGGAAAGGGAAAGAATTGGCGTACTATCAGGAAAAAATCGAACGAATGCCGCGCGAACAAATGCGCATATTGCAGGATGAACGGCTCGCGGCCCAGGTCTGGCACGCTTACGATCATGTGGCGCCGTACCGCAAAAAGATGCAGGAAAAGGGCGTCGAACCCGGCGACATCAGGGGGATCGACGATCTGCATAAACTTCCCTTTATCTCAAAGGACGACCTGCGGGAGGAGTATCCCGCCGGTTTTCTCGCCGTACCGCAGTCGGACGCGGTGCGCATTCAGTCTACAAGCGGCACGACGGGGCGGCGAGTCGTCGCCTTTTATACGCAGCATGACATCGATATCTGGGAAAACGGATGCGCGCGTGCGATCGTGGCGGCTGGCGGATCGAAGGACGACGTCGTTCACGTTTCCTACGGATATGGGCTTTTTACGGGCGGCCCGGGACTCAACGGCGGCTCGCACAAAGTCGGCTCGCTGACGTTGCCGATGTCCTCCGGCAACACAGAGCGGCAGATCCAGTTCATGACCGATCTTGGCGCGACGATCCTCTGCTGCACACCGTCGTATGCGGCTTTCCTTGCAGAGGCAATCCACGAAGCGGGGATCGAGGAGAAGATCAAACTCAAGGCGGGCATCTTCGGCGCGGAAGCGTGGAGCGAAGAGATGCGGCGCGAGATCGAGAAATCTTTACACATCAAAGCATACGATATTTATGGGCTCACGGAGATCAGCGGACCGGGCGTCAGCTTTGAATGCGAGCGGCAGGATGGCATGCATGTCAACGAAGACGAATTTTATCCCGAGATTGTTGATCCGGATACGGGCGAACCGCTGCCGGACGGCGAAAAGGGCGAGCTTGTCTTCACCTGCCTCACGAAGCAGGCGTTTCCGCTGCTGCGTTACCGGACACGCGACATTTCCATGCTCATGCGCGGAGAGTGCGCCTGCGGCCGCACGCTCGTCAGGATGGCGAGGCCGATGGGGCGCACGGACGACATGCTGATCATTCGCGGCGTCAACGTCTTCCCGTCGCAGATCGAAACCGTGCTGATTGGGCAGGGTTATCCGGCGAATTATCTCATCGTACTCGACCGCGTGCGGCACACGGACACCTTTGAGATCCAGGTCGAGATGACCGAGGAGATGTTTTCGGACGAGGTGCGTTTCATTGAACGGAAAGAAACGGAGCTGTTGGCGGCGCTGCGTTCGATGCTCGGTATTTCGCCAAAAGTCACGCTTGTCGCGCCGCGTACGATTGCACGCAGCGAGGGTAAAGCGGTGCGCGTTATCGACAACAGGAAGATTTGAATTAACGGGATGCAGTAGATTTCACGAAATCGGAGATTTCGGAAATCCTTGCATAAGGAGTTCCATCAGCGCGCTTTGCTCGCTGTGGCAACTCCATTAAGGAGGTAAAAAACGATGATTGTGGATCAGGTATCCGTATTTGTGGAAAACAAACCCGGCGCGCTCGCGGATATTGCGGCGCGGCTTGCGGAGGCGGGCGTCGACCTGAACGCGCTTACAATCGCGGATACGTCGGAGTTTGGCGTCATGCGCTTCCTGAGCGACTCCCCGAAAAAGGCGCTCGCGCTGTTGAAGCTGAACGGCTGGGTCGCGTCGCTGACGCCTGTTGTGGCTGTGCGTATGGACGACCGGCCCGGCGCGCTCGCGCAGATCCTCATGATGTTTTCGGACGAGGAAATTATGGTTGAATACA
>WRFF01000051.1 GCA_009778945.1 Clostridiales bacterium
CCCTCGTTTTTCGGCTTATTTCGCAAATAATTCATCCACAACCGCCATTTTGTGCTATTTTTTCGATGATTTTGTGCACAGCCGGATTAAAAAATATAAGCCAAGCCCCGAAGGCGGCGTCAATCTCCCATAAACAATAAACAACAACGAATAATCAGCCGTCAGCCCGGTAGGGTGACGGTCGAGGCCGCCCTTCACGCAGCCCGCACATCAGCACAGTCCTCGGCGGCCTCTTCTTCTCTTGGCAATTCCGATGAGGCCAGCATCGAAGCAGACAAAGCTGCTTTTTTCTCCTCTGCAAATGACTCACGATATTCTGTCACATCAAAATACAGTTTGCCTGTGCTCCAGGCCTCATTTTGTTCAAGCAGGACGGCGCCGACGAATATCCCCTCACTCTTTAACGTTTCCAAAAGTGGCAGGTGATACGCTCCCGTTGCCTCCATCACCACGCGTGCCTCGCCTTCTAACGATCCGATCCTGTCAATAAGCTCCCTGATAGACTGTTCGGTATGCATTACTTCATACGGGGACGCGACAACTTTACCGTATGGCCTCAGCATGCACACCATGCTTTTTCCTTTGATACGTCAATTCCGATGCTTATCATTGCGTGCCTCCTTGTAATGCATTGAAATAGCTACTCAATTGGTTCCATCTGTGCTTATTGCGGTTCAGTTTGGCTCGTTACGCGAAAGCCCATGCGGGTTTCAACCTGCTTAATCGAACGTATACAATAAGGGATGGCCGACAGTTTTAGCAACGGATGCGAAATCCACATTTCGGAACGCCGAACCAATTGTTCCCTTATTGTATTCAAAAAATAAGCGCCGATGCTGATTACATGTTATAGTTTTCAGTACCAACGCTTTTACGGTACCAAATTTCGGATAGTACCCTAAAAATAATACGATAAAAAATGCAAGGAGAAAAACAGCCATGCCGGAAAAAATCAAGACCGCATGCAGGGCCTGCCACGGCGGATGCGGCGCGATCGTCACGGTGGAAAATGAAAAAGTTGTCAAAATCGAGCCGGATCCGGACGCGCCGCTCAGCAAAGGGAGGCTGTGCCCCAAGGGGCTTGCGGGAATCGAGCTGCTCTACGACCCGAACCGGCTGAAATACCCCATGGAACGCGTGGGGGAGCGCGGCGAAGGCCAGTGGAAACGTATTTCGTGGGAAGCGGCGTATGACCGCATCATCTCCGAGATCGAATGGGTAAGGCACGAGTACGGCATCGAATCGCTCGGCCTCGTTCAGGGGACGGGCAGGCATCATTTCAACCACCTTCCGAGGTTTGCGCATACGATCGGCGCCCCAAACTGGTTTGAACCCGGGACGGCGCAGTGTTTCTTCCCGCGCATCCTAAATTTCAACCTGACCTACGGCCGGCCGCTGGTCGTCGATTATTACAGCGACGTGAATCCGGAAATGATCCTTGTCTGGGGCACGAACCCGGTCGTATCGGGCGCCGACGGTGAGATCCAGTTCCTGGTCCGCGACGCCCTTCGGAAAGGCTCGAAGCTCATCGTGGTCGATCCCCGGAGGACGGAGCTCGCGGAACGGGCGGAAGCGTGGCTTCAGCTGCGCCCAGGCACGGACTGCGCCCTGGCGATGGGAATGCTTCATGTGATCATAAACGAGGGGCTTTATGACAAGGATTTCGTCGAGAAATGGGTTTTCGGATTCGACAAGCTGCGGGAGCGGGTCCAGGAATACCCGCCGAAGAAGGTTGCCGAAATCACCTGGGTAAAGGAAGAAGATATCATTCGCGCCGCGCGGCTGTACGCGGCGGCAAGTTCCGCGTCGCTGGAAATAGGCTGCGCCATCGAACACTATCCGAACAGTTTTGACGCGGTCCGCTCCATTTTGTTTTTGCCCGGTTTGACGGGAAATTTCGATACACCGGGCGGCTTCATCCAGGCGACGGAAATCCTGCCGGATATCGAAAACAGGCTGGACTATATCGAACCGGGCGTCGCCGAAAAAAGGCTGGGCGGAAAGAAGTTCCCGTTCCTGTCCGGGACGGACATCCCGTTCCCGTCGGCGCATATACCGGATATTTTCGAGGCCATACGCACCGAAAAGCCATATCCGATCAAGGCGCTGCTGCTGTTCGGGAACAACGGGCTGCTGAGTTTTGCCGACAGCAACAAGACGTATGAAACCCTGAAAAAGGTGGACTTTCTGTGCTGTATGGATCTGTTTATGACGCCTACGGCGGAGCTGTGCGACCTCGTTCTCCCCGCGGCGAGCTGGCTTGAGCTTGACGAAGTGTTCAGCGTTCCGTATTTCGCAAACGTCGCCGTTATGGCGCAGAAGAAAATAACGAGAGTGGGCGAATGCAAATCCGACGAGGAGGTGTTCTTTGAACTTTGCGAGCGCATGGGCTTGGACTACGGCGGCAAGCGCGTTCAGGATATCTACGACGAACAGCTTCGCGGCATGGCCGAAAAATTTGAGGAGTACCGGGGCCTGGATTTCGAAAAACTTTGCGAGATGAACTATATCAAGATACCGCCCAAGTACAGGCAGTATGAAAACGGCGGGCTGAAGACCCCGACAGGCAAGATGGAACTGTGGTCCACCGTCCTTGCGGAGAAGGGGATCGACCCTCTCCCCAAATTTGTCGAGCCGCCCGAAAGCCCGTACTCCACACCGGAAGTCTGCAAAGAATACCCGCTGGTCCTTCTGACCGGAGGCAGGGTCCCGTTTTTCTTCCATACGGAAAACAGGGGGCTTCCTTCCCTGCGGGGCCAGTCCAAATACCCGCGCGTCGAGATTCATCCCGAGACCGCAAAAGCGTACGGCATCGAGGACGGGGACTGGGTCTTCATCGAGAGCAAAAGAGGGCGTATCACACAAAAGGCCCTGGTCACGGACGGGATTGACCCGAGGGTGATCAACTGTCAGTCCGGCTGGTGGTACCCGGAGGACAAATCCCCCGAACACGGCTGGCGGGAATCGAACGCAAACCTTTTGACCTGCGCCGATCCGCCTTATGACAGGGTGCTCGGAACCTATCAGCTGCGGGCGCTGCTGTGCAGGATCCGTAAAAATGATGACAGGGGCATCGAAACCCGGTATGAGGAATCGTGTCAGAGAGACGTATAATTTGACACGTTATACGTCCCTTTAATATCTTTTTTCGGCAAAGCGCTTGACAGGGGATTGTCAAGCGTTTATACTGTTCACTTGTGAACGGTTTAGGGATGAACGGTAAAGATCGGGATGAACTGAAGAGGGAAATGATGCGCGCGATGTTCCGCTTTCGCGGCATGGGGCTGCGTCATCACGGCGGCCGGTTCGGCCGCACGCATTATGATGGGCCTGACGGGACAGCGAGTCTTACCATGGCCGAACTGGCTTTTCTGAAAAGCCTTTCGCGTGCGGAACGGGACGCGCAGACACGGTATCCCGGGCTTTCCGAAATGCGCGATTACCTTTCGGTCAGCAAGGCAGGCATGTCGCAAATGCTCAGCGGGCTGGAGCAGAAGGGCTTTGTGACGCGCGAGATCGATCCCGAAAACCGCAGAAAGATCCTCGTTCATCTAACACTGCGGGGAGAGGGACTGCTGTCGGCGCATCACCGCGATTTCGACCGGAATTTAGACGAGGTGATTACGCGTTTCGGCGAGGAGGATACACGTGAGTTGGTCCGTCTGATCGATAAATTGGCGGTCACGCTCGAAGACATATATAGTGAGGCGGAGCAAGCACGCTCCGGGAAAGGATAAAATCCGTTGAAATTTTTATCATTATTAGGCAGAAGCAAAAAGACACTGCCTATTGTTCTTATCATCCTGTGTCTGCTTGCCGGGCAGGCGTATTGCGAGCTCATGCTTCCGAATTATATGAGCAATGTCGTCAACGTCGGCATTATGCAGGGAGGCGTTGAAACAGCCGTACCGCAGGAGATCCGCGAAACGACGATGCAGGGGCTTAGCATGATGATGTCGAAGGAAGACCAGCAATTTGTGGCGGGCCTCTATAAGGCGGATCCCGTGCGGAAGGGCGTCCTGAAACTTTCCGGCGACCTCGGGGCAACGAAGGCGGACCAGGAGGCTACGATGACCAAGCTGGACACGATCTTCACAGACGCGATTGTCGCCGCATTGGCGGCGCAGGGGACGAAGATCCCCAACCAGCTGGATACGATGAGGACGTCGGCCGCGGTTGCGTTCGTCCAGGCGGAATACAAAGCGATCGGCGTTGATATGCAGGCGGTCCAGAATGCCTATATGAAGCCGACGGCGACAAGCATGATCCTCTTCGCCTCCGGTTCGGCGATCGCGGCAATTCTCGTCGGCTTGCTCGCGAGCCTTACGGCGGCCGGCATCGGGCGCGGCCTTCGCCGCGATTCCTTTACTCAAGTCATGCGGTTTTCAGGAGTTGAGATGGAGCATTTCAGCCCTGCGTCTTTAATCACGCGCAGCACAAACGATATCCAGCAGATCCAGATGACTATGACGATGTTCCTGCGGATGGTGCTCTATGCGCCTGTGATGGCGGTCGGCGGCATCCTCATGGTGGGGCGCACGGATACGGGGCTTTCCTGGATCATCGTCGTCGCGGTTGTCATTCTGGCCGCGGTTATCGGGGTTCTGCTCGGCCTTACAATGCCGAAATTCCAGAGGATGCAGCCGCTCATTGACGACGTCAATCTCGTCAGCCGCGAGATCCTCACGGGGCTCCCCGTGATTCGGGCGTTCTGCCGCGAAGATTCGGAACGGGAGCGTTTCGACAAAGCCAATACGGCGCTGTACAAGACGCAGCTCTTCACAAACCGGGCGATGGTGATGTTCTTCCCTCTGATCATGGTCATTATGAATATCGTGACGGTGGGTATCGTCTGGTTCGGCGGCCACAATATCGACGCGGGCGTCATGAAGGTCGGCGACCTGATGGCCTTTATCTCCTATACGATGTTCATTGTCATGAGCTTCATGATGCTGAGCATGATCATGGTCATGCTGCCGCGCGCGGCCGTCGCCGCGGGCCGGGTGCTTGACGTGATCCATACGAAGAGCAGCCTCTCGGACAAGCCGGCGGAAGCGCTGCGGGATGAAGAATTCCTTGCGCATATGAAAGAGCCGAATGGCGGGCGTATCGTCTTCGACGATGTGAATTTCCGTTTCCACGACGCGGAGGAGGATACGCTTCTGGATGTCAGCTTTACGGCGGAACCGGGGCAGACCACCGCGATCATCGGCGGGACCGGCAGCGGCAAATCCACGCTGGTGCAGCTTGTCCCCCGGCTTTTCGACGTGACGAAGGGCAGCGTCACCATCGACGGGATCGACGTCCGGGATGTGTCGCAGCATACGCTGCGCTCGTCCATGGGCTTCGTGCCGCAGAAGGGCATGCTGTTCTCTGGCACGATCGAGAGCAATTTGAAATACGCGGGGCCGCAGGTCACGGACGAGGATATACGGCAGGCGTCGGAAATCGCACAGGCGGCGTCCTTCATCGAGGAAAAAGAAGATGGGTTTGAAAGCCCTGTCGCACAGGGCGGATCCAATGTTTCCGGCGGTCAGCGCCAGCGGCTCGCGATCGCGCGGGCGCTCGCGGAAAAGCCGAAGATTTTGGTCTTCGACGACAGTTTTTCGGCGCTTGATTTCAAGACCGACGCGAATCTGCGGCGTGCGCTCGCGAAAGACGCGAGCGATACGACAATCCTTATCGTCGCGCAGCGCATCGCGACGATCCTGCGCGCAAACAAGATCATCGTCTTGGATGAAGGGCGGATCGTTGGGGAGGGGACGCATCAGGAACTGATGCAATCCTGCGAGCTGTATCAGGATATCGCGAGATCCCAGTTGAGTGAAGAGGAGCTTTGCGCATGAGTAAGGATAAGAAAAAGAAAAACGCGGAACCGGAAAACCTGCGCTCTTCCTTCAGCGCGCCGGTTCGGCGGCGCGGCGGCGGCCACGGCCACGGCCGTATGCCGGGAGAGAAGCCGAAAGACTTCAAGGGCACCATGTTGAAGTTGCTCAAATATATGAGCAAATACAAGATTTCGATCATATTTGTCGCGATCTTTGCGATCGCGAGTACCGTTTTCACGGTTATCGGTCCCACCATCCTGTCGGGCGCCATTACAGAACTGGGCAACGGGCTTATGGCGAAAATTACAACGGGCGGCTCGATTGATTTCAGTAAGATCGCGACGATCCTGCTGGAGCTGGTGGGGCTCTATGTCGGGTCGTTGATCTTCGGTATGCTGATGGGCTGGATCATGAGCGGCGTTACGCAAAAGACGGGATATGAACTGCGCCGCCAGATTTCGGACAAGATCCACCGGATGCCGATGAGTTATTTCGAAAGCAACAGCATCGGCGATGTGCTTTCGCGCATCACGAACGACGTGGACACGCTGACGCAGAGCCTGAACCAGAGCATAACGCAGTTGATCACAAGCGTCACCACCATCATCGGCGTGCTCATCATGATGCTGCGGATGAGTCCGCTTATAACGCTCATTCCGATTGCGCTTTTGGTCATCTCGATTCTCATTATGATGCTGATCATGAAATTCAGCCAGAAACATTTTTTCCGCCAGCAGGAATACCTCGGGCGCATCAACGGCCAGGTGGAGGAGGATATCGCCGGGCACCGGGTCGTGAAGCTCTTCAACCATGAAGAAAAATCCATTGAGGAATTCAACGCGACCAACGACGTGCTTTACGCTTCCGCGTGGAAAAGCCAGTTCTTTTCCGGTTTGATGCAGCCGCTCATCAATTATGTGAACAACCTCGGCTATGTCGGCGTTGTGATCTTCGGGGCTATGCTCGCCTTTAAGGGGTCGATTGCCCTCGGTGATATCCAGGCCTTCATCCAGTATGTGCGCAGCTTTACGCAGCCGGTGACGATGCTTGCGCAGATCACGAATATGCTGCAGAGCATGGCGGCCGCGGCGGAACGCGTCTTTGCGTTCTTAGGCGAAGAGGAAGAGGTGCCGGATGCGGCGGACGCGGTCACGCTCGGCGAAGCGGCGGGCGAAGTCGGCTTCAGCCATGTGAAATTCGGTTACAACCCGGACAAGATCGTCATCCAAAACCTTACGGAGAGTGTGAAACCCGGCAGCACCGTCGCGATCGTCGGGCCCACGGGCGCCGGCAAGACGACGCTCGTCAAACTGCTTATGCGTTTCTACGACGTGAACGAGGGCGCGATCATCGTGGACGGACACGATATCCGCACGATCCGGCGCCCGAGCCTTCGCGGCAATTTTGGCATGGTGCTGCAGGATACATGGCTTTTTAAAGGCACGATCATGGAAAATATCAAATACGGCAAGCCGGGCGCGACAGACGAAGAGGCGATCAACGCCGCAAAGGCCGCGTATGTTCACCGCTTTATCAAAACGCTGCCGGACGGCTATAACATGATGCTCACGGAAGAGGCGGACAATATATCGGCCGGCCAGAAGCAGCTTTTGACCATTGCGCGCGCGATCCTCGCGGACAGCCCGATCCTCATCCTGGACGAGGCGACTTCCTCCGTTGATACGCGCACAGAGCTGCTTATCCAGGACGCGATGAACAATTTGAAAAAAGGCCGCACGAGCTTTGTGATCGCGCATCGCCTTTCAACGATCCGGAACGCGGACGTGATCCTCGTCATGAACCACGGCGACGTGATAGAGCAGGGGACGCACGACGAACTGCTCGCCGCGGGCGGCTTCTACGCGGATCTCTGGAGGAGCCAGTTCGACGTGATCGGAGAGGAGATCGCATAGTGTGATACACTATACGTATGACGCCGATTACGCAGGAGAAGAGCGAAGAAACAATGGGGACGGCGCCGCTGATTACGGTGATCGTCCCCGTTTATAACGGAAAAGAATATTTGGACCGCTGTGTGGACAGCGTTCTTTCACAGCAGATAAAAGAGATCGAACTGATTCTGCTCGATGACGGTTCAACGGACGGCTCGGTCGAAAAACTGCGCGAGCTGGAAGCCGCGCATCCGGAGCTCATCAAAGTTTTCACGCATCCGAATAAAGGCGTCGCGAACACGCGCAACGAGGGGATCGAACGCGCGACCGGAAAATACATCCTCTTTCTGGACCAGGACGATTATTTCGACCCCGACTATATGAAGACATTTTTTGACGCCGCCGAAGCGGCGCAGGCGGACGTTGTGATCGGCGGTTACCGGCGCCCGGACAAGGACGGGCGGATACGCTTCACCGTGCGCCCGACGAATGAAGAATATATCCGCTACAAAAATCTGCAGGCCTGGGCCAAGATCCACCGCACCGCTTTTCTGCAGGGAAACCACATCCGGCTGTTCCAAAATCCAATCGGGGAAGACATCCCCTTCACGCTGCGGGAAAACGCGCTTGCGGCGAACGTCGTCATGATCGACTATGTGGGATACAACTGGTACTACAACGAGTCGAGCGTTTCGCTTACGATCCAGACGGGGCTCGACCGCAATATCGACGGCATCCTGAATCTGCTGAACGAGATCCACAAGACGCGCACGGACAAGCCTCTCTTTGCGTACATCGTCGTTAAGACAGTCGTCTACCTGCTGCTTGCCTGCGGCCGCGTCGACGCGCCGGAGACCTTTTTAAAATACTACCGATTGCTTTTTAACTGGCTCTCGGAAAACTATCCGGGTTTTCAGCGGAACCGCTATATCGCCTTCGGGCCGCGCGGGCAGGAGCGCCGCATTTCCGTGCAGGTCTGTGCTTTTTTATGGATGCACAGGCTGAGGTTTGTAGGGGCTTTTGCGCATTTCTTCTGCAAGGGATAAAATCAAGGGTAAAGAAAAGAGTCAAGGGTAAGGGAAATAGCAGGGATATTATTATGAATAAGGGTTGCGTCTGTTCACGTAAAGGAGAGAAACAAAAGTGAAAAGGACAAAGGGGAAACTTGCATCATACGCGGAAATACGGCTGAATGAGGTTCGGCAGGACAAGGCGGCCCTGTTCTCGCTGATCGTTTGCCTGGCGCTTTTCGCGCTGATCGTATACAGCATAGTTATCCGGATACAGATGCTTTCGCTCGGGACGTCTCTCTGGAACGACGAAGCGCTGCTTGCGGAAAACATCGTCGGCAAAAGTATGGGGCAGATACTTACGCCGCCGTTATCAAATCTGCCAACCACATCTGCCTTTTATCTCATCGCGGTAAAGGCGTTTGTGCATCTTTTCGGAACCGCCGAGTGGGTGTTGCGCCTTTATTCTTTTATTGCCCTTGTTCTGCTCCTGATCGTACAGGGCGTGGTGCTGCGCAAGGTATACCGCGCTTCCATGGTCTTTGTGTTCTTCTCCGTTGCCTTGACTTCGGTTTTCTACTATTACATGGATTATTCCGCCGAGGTCAAACCCTATATGGGAGACGCGCTTTTCTCGGTGCTTGTCATTTTGCTGTACTGGCTCTACCGGCGGGGGCGTATCGGCCCTGTCCTGCTGGGCGCTTTCCTTTCGGTTTGCCTGTCGTTTTCCACGCCTGCCGCGTTTTTCGCCGCCGGGGTGATACTTACCGAATTCGCGGTGGCGCTTTTGCGCCGCGATAAACGGAGCGCGCTCCGCATCGTCCTTGCCGGCGTGATTGTCCTGGCGGTTTTTATCGTGAACTATTTGCTCTGGCTCCGGCCTATTTCAGATGTTCCGGATTTGGTGTGGTATTGGCACAACCGCAGGTTTGATTTTCATTTCTGGAATGCGGAAGCGCTTTCACATGATGCGAAGATCATTGCGGATCTTTTTCAGCCCCTTAACGGAGGCTTCAAATATCTGACGATTGTACTTGCGGTATGCGGCGTGATCGTAACGGTTGTCAAACGAAACATTTATACGCTTTCCCTTCTTGTCTCTTTTTTGCTCCTTCTCATCGCCGCGGCCGTTGAGAAATATCCCCTTATGAACAGGCTGTGGATGTTCGTTTTTGTTTGGATTTTTATCTTCGCTTTCGTCTTTCTGTCGTCTTTGAGGCTTCGGATTTCAGGAGAACGCAAAGAGCGGATCACGACAATAATCGTAACCCTGATTATCGCCGTCGTTCTGCTCATTCCGAACTATAAATTTGCCGATTACGGGAAAGGGGCCGAGTGGACGTTGGTACCGGGCAATCAGGCCAACCCGCTGATCGAATATGTACA
>WRFF01000052.1 GCA_009778945.1 Clostridiales bacterium
ACCAAACTCGGCAGCCTCGTCTTTGAAAGCAAAGAGGAGCGCCAGGCGGAAAATCTGCGCAAGATGTTCCTCGCGATTTCCAAGGATATCCGTGTGCTCATCATCAAATTGGCCGATCGTCTGCACAACCTGCGGACGATCAATTATATGAGCGAGCGGCAGATACTGGACAAATGCCGGGAGACGCTTGAGATTTATGCGCCGCTTGCAAGCCGCCTCGGTATGTATCAGATCAAATTTGAGCTTGAGGATATTGCGCTGCGCAACCTCGAACCGGAGGCGTTCGAACAGATTTCCCAAGCGGTGCGGGAGCGCAAGGCTGAACGGGAATCCGATATCGAACGTATCATCGAACGCATTCGGGAGGTGGTGGACGAATATCAGATCCACTGTGAGATCAAGGGGCGCACGAAGCATATTTACAGCATCTATACAAAAATGAAGGAGCAGAACAAGCCGTTCGACGAAATCTTTGACCTGACGGCGGTTCGCATCCTCGTGGACACCGTGAAGGATTGCTACGCGGTGCTCGGCATGGTGCACACACTCTGGCGCCCGATGCCGGGTCGGTTCAAGGACTACATCGCGATGCCGAAACCCAATATGTATCAGTCCCTGCATACGACGCTTATCGGGGATGACGGCGGGCCGTTCGAGGTCCAGATCCGCACCTGGTCGATGCACCATGTCGCCGAGTTCGGCATCGCGGCGCACTGGAAATACAAAGAAGGCATCGGGCAGGACCAGGAGGAGCTGAAGCTCGCCTGGATCCGCCAGACGCTTGAATTCAATCAGGATTCCGAAGACCCGCGTGAGTTCATGGAGATGATGCGCACGGACCTGTTCTCCGATCAGGTCTTTGTGTTTACGCCGAAAGGCGACGTTATGGAATTGCCCGCCGGTTCGACGCCGATAGATTTCGCGTTCAAGATCCATACGGGCGTCGGCGCAAAGACTGTCGGCGCGCGCGTGAACGGCAAGATGGTCCCGATCAATTATGTGCTGCAAAACGGCGAGGTCATCGATATCGTGACATCCAACAGCAGCAAGGGCCCAAGCATGGACTGGCTCGCGATCGCCAAGAGCAACCACGCGAGGCAGAAAATCCGTCAGTGGCTGAAGAAGCAGGACCCTACGCAGAACGTGGACCGCGGGCGCGAGGTGCTTGAAAAGGCGGTGCGCCGCAAGGGCTATGATCCGCAGGACCTGATGCGCACGCAATGGATCGCGAAACTCGCGAAAAGCATGGGATATGGCAACTCGGTTGAGTTCTACGCCGCCTTGTCATCCGGCGGCGCGCTCGTCGGCAAGGCGATCGCGAAACTCGCGGAGATTTACCAGGAGGAATACGACCGCAAAGTACGGGAGGAGGCCACAGAGCCGGAGCAATCCTCCGACGCCCGGCAGCGCGCGCAGCGGCGGCCCCCGAACCAGAACGCAGAGTCGCGCATTATCGTCGAGGGGATGACCGGGATGATGACGCGCCTTGCCAAATGCTGTTCACCGGTTCCCGGCGACCGGATCATCGGCTTTATTACAAAAGGGCGCGGAGTCACCGTACATCGCGACGACTGCCCGAATATCCGGAGCCTTTCCATGGGGGACACGGGGCGCCTGATCCATGTTGAATGGGATACTTCGCGAAATTTCGGGACGTTCAACGCCGAGCTTTCGATTCTTGCGGAGGACAGAAAAGGGCTGTTTTCCGATATATCGCGGGCTTGCCTCGATATGGACCTGAATATCTGGGGCGTCAACTCCAAGATCACGAGCGACAATCTGTCGCATATCACGATGACGCTTTCGATCAAGAGCATCGACGAGATGGAGAAAATCCTGCGGACGCTCCGGCAGATACCGAATGTGATAGAAGTTTATCGGACGCATGGGTAAACGCACAGGCAAAGGGAGGAAAAATATTGAGAATTAAATGCTATCTGTTGGGCGGCGGGACGAACGGTTATCTCGTATGGGACGAACAGAGCCGTGAAGCGATGTTTATCGATCCGGGCGCTTATGCGCAGGCGATCGCGGACGATATCCGCAAGGAGAACCTGACGCTTTCCCTGATTGTGCTGACGCACGGGCACGGCGACCATATCGGCGGCGTCCCCCAGCTCAGGGCGGCTTTTCGGGACGCGAAACTCGCCGCGGGCGCGGATGAAGCGCCGCTGCTCGCCGACGTGGACCGCAACCTGTCACGGGATATCTGCGGCGAAGCGGTCGCGCCGGTCCCCGATTTGCTGTTGAAGGACGGCGATACGCTGACGCTTGGCGCGCTTTGCTTCCGGGTGCTTGATACCCCCGGCCATACGCCGGGCGGCATCTCTCTCTATACGGAAGCAATCGATGATGGACTTTTTGAAGATGATGAATATACGGGTACGCTGTTTCCGGGCGATACGCTGTTTCACGGTTCGATCGGCCGGACCGATTTCCCGGGCGGGGATTTTGAGGCGCTGAAAAATTCCGTACGCGCAAAATACTATACGTTGCCGGACGATACAGTCGTGCTTCCCGGCCATATGGGCGGAACGACGATCGGCCTTGAAAAAACGCAAAACCCGTTCGTGCGCCCCTGACCGTCCCGATCGGTGATATGATAGTACATCGTATGCAAATCGTACGGTTGGACGATTTGAATTGAAGGAGTCACAATGCTGACAAAAGCGCCGAAAGGCACAAAGGATATTCTGCCGGAAGAAGCGTATAAATGGCAGTTCGTCGAGGCGCGGTTCCGCGAGGTCTGCGCGCGGTTCGGGTTTTCCGAAATCCGGACGCCGGCCTTCGAGCACACGGAGCTTTTTGCGCGCGGGATCGGGGATACGACGGACGTCGTGGAGAAGCAGATGTATACGTTCGACGACCTCGGCGGGAGGTCGCTTTCGCTCCGTCCCGAGGGGACGGCGGGGACTGTGCGCGCTTTTTTGGAGAACAAACTCTACGCGGGCACGCGTCCGCTGAAGCTCTGGTACGAGATCTCCTGTTTCCGCTATGAAAAGCCGCAGTCCGGGCGCCTGCGCGCCTTTCACCAGTTCGGGATCGAAAACTACGGCTCGGACAATATGCTTGCGGACGCCGAAGTGATCGCGTTCGCGGACGACTTTCTGCACGGCCTCGGGATCCGGGAGCTGGCGCTTCATATCAATTCGATCGGCTGCCCGAAATGCAGGCCCGCGTACAGGGAGAAGCTGATCGCCTATCTGACGGCGCATTACGGAGAGCTGTGCGATACCTGTAAAGGGCGCCTGGAGCGCAACCCGATGCGGGTGCTCGACTGCAAATCCCCCGTCTGTCAGGCGGTCTGCGCGGACGCGCCGCGCATGATCGACTCGCTTTGCGGCGAGTGCCGCGGCGATTTTGAGGCGCTGCAAAATAATCTTCGGGCGCTCGGCGTCGTATATGAGATTGACCCTTCCATCGTGCGCGGGCTTGATTATTATACAAAGACGGCGTTTGAATTCGTCTCGGAACAGATCGGCGCGCAGGGTACGGTATGCGGCGGCGGGAGATACGACCATCTGGTGCGCGAGATCGCGGGCGCGCAGGAGGGCGGCGACCTGGATATCAAAGGCGTCGGCTTCGGGCTCGGCATTGAGCGGCTGCTGATGGTGCTGGAGCATAGCGGCGCATCCATCCCCGCGCCCGAGCCGCCGGACGCGCTCGTGGTGCCCCTTTCGGAAAACGCGCTGCCTGAGGCGCTGGGCACCCTGCGCACGCTGCGGGCCGCGGGCCTCTCCGCGGAGATCGATACGGCGGGGCGCGGGATGAAAGCGCAGTTCAGATATGCGGACCGCATCGGCGCGCGGTTTGCCGTCGTGCTTGGCGACGAGGAGCTTGCCGCACGGGAATATACGGTGAAAAATATGGCGACCGGAGAGCAGCAGAGGCTCGCCCCGGACGCTGTCGTTGACTTTTTATACAAGAAAAGCACGGAGATTGAATCACAGTAATAAAATGTAAGAAGGACGGATTATGGCTGAATTGATGAAACGGACGATGTACTGCGGGACGCTGCGCGCCGGCGACGCGGGGAAGGATGTTTGCCTGAACGGCTGGGTGCAGCGCGCCCGCCGGCTCGGCGGGATCGTGTTTGTCGATTTGCGGGACCGGACGGGCCTCGTACAGGCGGTATTTGACGAGAACGGCGGGGACGCCGGCCTGTTTGCGCGGGCCGAAACACTGCGCAGCGAATACGTCGTGGGCCTGCGCGGGACGGTGCGGGAGCGTTCGGCGAAGAATGCGGAACTCGGGACGGGCGACATAGAGGTGCTTGTCTCGGAGCTCGTTGTATACAGCGAAGCGGAGACGCCGCCGATCTATGTGAAGGATGACGACAATGTCGGCGAGGAGCTGCGGCTGAAGCACCGCTATCTCGATCTGCGCAAGCCGAAAATGCAGCGGAATCTCGCCTTCCGCGCGGAGATCGCGGGTCTGACGCGGAGCTATTTCGCCGCCAACGGGTTTCTTGAGATCGAGACGCCCGTGCTCCAAAAGCCGACGCCCGAAGGCGCCCGGGACTATCTTGTGCCGAGCCGCGTAAACCCCGGCAATTTTTACGCGCTGCCGCAGTCGCCACAGCTCTACAAGCAGCTCCTTATGGCGAGTGGCTGCGACCGCTATTTCCAGATCGCAAAATGCTTTCGCGATGAGGATTTGCGCGCGGATCGCCAGCCGGAATTTACCCAAATCGATCTTGAAATGTCATTTGTGGATGTGGACGACGTGATCGCTGTGCAGGAAGGCTTCCTCGCGCGTTTGATGAAAGAGTTTAAAGGCGTGGAGCTTTCGCTTCCGCTTTTGCGTTTGAGCTGGGCCGAGGCGATGGAGCGCTACGGCAGCGACAAGCCGGACGTGCGTTTCGGCATGGAACTCGTAAATATTACGGAGGCCGTCCATGATTCCGAATTTGCGGTTTTCGCGGGCGCTGCGGCCTCCGGCGGCTCGGTGCGCGGTATCCGCGCGGAGGGCGCGTCCGAAATGTTTTCCCGCAAGGACGTGGACAAACTGACGGACGCGTGCAAAGCCTACGGCGCAAAGGGGCTTTCATGGCTGCGTGTCGCTGCGGACGGGATCACGGCGTCCTTCTCGAAGTTTTACAGCGAAGCGGGGCTTGCGAACTTAGCCCAATTATTCGGCGCGCAGCCGGGTGATCTCGTGTTTATCGCGGCGGACAGGGACAAAGTGGTATGGGATACGCTCGGCTTCCTGCGCTGTGAGCTTGCGCGCCGGATGGGGCTTGTGAACGACGCGTCGATAGACGGCCCTTATGCTTTTCTGTGGATTGTGGACTTCCCTTTGTTTGAGGAAGACGGCGAGGGCGGCATCACGCCGGTACACCACCCGTTCACTGCGCCGAATCCGGCGGATATTCCGCTGCTCGATACAGAGCCGCTGAAGGTACGGGCGCTGGCTTACGATATTGTGCTGAACGGCAACGAACTCGGCGGCGGCAGCATCCGTATCCACGACAAGGAACTGCAGCGCCGGATGTTCGGCCTGCTGGGCCTGTCCGAGGAAGAAACGCAAAACAAATTCGGATTCCTGCTCGACGCATTCCGCTACGGCGTACCGCCGCACGGCGGGCTTGCGTACGGGTTGGATCGGCTTGTAATGCTGCTGCTTGGCGAAAGCAGCATCCGCGAAATTATTGCGTTCCCCAAAAATCAGGCGGCGGAAGATCCCGTCAGCGGCGCGCCCGGAAGCCCGGACGCCGCGCAGCTTGCGGAGCT
The DNA here is from genome assembly GCA_009778945.1 of Clostridiales bacterium. Taxonomy (GTDB): domain Bacteria; phylum Bacillota; class Clostridia; order Peptostreptococcales; family Anaerovoracaceae; genus WRFF01. The sequence continues at coordinate 5,733 of WRFF01000052.1, forward strand.
TGGAATCTCTCTTAAATGAACCGCATCGGCGTACTCGGAGGGTCGTTTGACCCCATACACATCGGACATCTGATCCTCGCGGAAAACGCGTGCGGGCAGGCGGGGCTTTCCCGGGTACTGTTTATGCCGGTGCATATCCAGCCTTTCAAGCAGAGCGTACACGTCTCTCCGGATGACGAGCGCCTTCAGATGCTGCGCTTCGCGATCATGGACAATCCGCGGTTTGGCGTGACGACGGTCGAATTGGACCGCGGCGGCGTCAGTTATACGATCGACTCCCTGCGCGTGATCCGCGATAACGCAGCCTGTGACCGTATCGCTTTTATCCTCGGAACGGATATGTTTCTCATGATCGAGAAATGGTACAAAGCCGATGAACTGTTGCGTGAATTTGACCTCGTAGTCGGCGTGCGCCCCGGATACCGGCACGACGAGGCGCAGGCGCTTGCGCAAAAACTGCGCGAGGCGCACGGCGCGCGAATTGCTTTCATCGGCAATCCGCCTGTCGATCTCTCGTCTACGCAGATCCGCGAGCGCATCGCCGCCGGCGAAAGTATCCGCTATCTTGCGCCGGAAAATGTCCGCCGTTATCTGCTCGTACAAGCGCAGGAAGACGGGGAGCGCTTTGCGCATACGAAGCGTGTGATCGAACTCGCGGCGCAGATGGCGCGGCGCTTCGGTTCGGAGTCGGACGTGCTCCGCGCGATGCTCGCGGCGCTTCTGCACGATCTGCGCAAAGACGCGTCGGGCGGAGCCGATAACAATATCCGCCACGGCGCGCTCGCGGCGGAAGCGGCGCAGAAAGATTTCGGCGTCACGGATCCGGATGTGCTGAACGCGATCCGTTACCATACGACCGGGCGCGGGGGCATGAGCCTGTTGGAGAAGGTCATCTTTCTTGCGGACACTGTCGAACCCGGGCGCGCCTATGACGGTATCGAACGCCTCCGGACGCTTTGCCTGGAAGATCTGGACCGCGGCGCCTATACGGTGCTCACGGAACTGCGGGAGTATTTGCGGCAAAAAGGGTATACTGTGACAAAGGATACGGAAGAGGCGATTATGGATTTGGAGGAACGGATTGGACAATAAGGAACTGGCGCTGGAGACGGCCCGCGTGCTCTCCGCGAAGAAGGCGCAGGACATCACGATCATCGATATCTCGGAACAGAGCTCGTTTGCGGATTTCTTCGTGAACGCAACGGCAACAAACGAAAGGCAGCTCGGCGCGCTTGTCAGTGAGGCCGAGGACCAGCTCGCAAAGGAGGGCGTGATCCCAAAAAACATTGAGGGGCGCCCGTCTTCCGGCTGGATGCTTATGGATTACGGCGATCTCATTGTCAACGTATTTTTGCCGCAGCAGCGTGAGATGTATCAGATCGAGAAGGTTTGGAGCGATGGGGTGTTCCTCGAATGGGAAGAGAAAGAGAACGAATGAACGAACGGTACGAAGCACAGCGGATTGAACAGAAATGGCAGGCGCGGTGGGAGCGGGAACGGCTCTTCCGGACAGAGGACGACGCGCCCGGTGAAAAATTTTATATTCTGGAAATGTTTCCGTACCCGTCGGGGAAGCTGCATATGGGGCATGTGCGGAATTATTCGATCGGGGACGTGGCGGCGCGCTATCTGCGCATGAAGGGCTATAATGTGTTGCACCCGATGGGCTGGGACGCGTTCGGCCTGCCCGCGGAAAACGCGGCGATCAAAAACGGCGTGCGGCCGGACCTGTGGACGCATGCGAATATCGAAGAGATGCGCGCGCAGCTCAAAACGCTCGGCATCAGCTATGACTGGGAACGCGAGATCGCGATGTGCGATCCCGAAATCTACCGCTGGACGCAGTGGATCTTCATCCGGTTTTTCAAGGCGGGCCTCGCGTATAAGAAAAAAAATCCCGTGAACTGGTGCCCGTCGTGCGAGACGGTTTTGGCGAACGAGCAGGTGATCGACGGGCATTGCGAGCGCTGCGGCACGGCGGTCGGCAAGAAAAACCTCGATCAGTGGTATCTGAAGATCACGAAATACGCGCAGCGGCTGCTCGACGACCTGGATGAACTGGACGGCTGGCCGGCGAACGTGAAGCTGATGCAGCGCAACTGGATCGGACGCAGTGCCGGCGCACAGGTCGACTTTCCGGTCGCGGACTCGGATGAAAAGATCCGCGTCTACACGACGCGGCCCGACACGCTGTTCGGCGCGACCTATATGGTGCTCGCGCCCGAGCATCCGATGGTGCGCACGCTGACGTACAAGACGGAATACGCGGCGCAGGCGGACGCGTTCATAGACCGCCTGCAGCATCTGAACGACATCGAACGCAGTTCGGCCACGCTCGAAAAAGAGGGGCTTTTCATCGGGCGCTACGCGGTCAACCCGCTTACCGGCGCAAAGATCCCGATCTATATCGCGAACTATGTGCTGATGGATTACGGGACCGGCGCGATCATGGCGGTGCCGGCGCACGATGCGCGCGACTTCGCCTTCGCGAAAAAATACGGGCTCGAAATCATCCCGGTCGTCGACCCGGGGCGCGAGGATATCGACCTTTATCATTTGGAAGAGGCTTTTGTCGCCGAGGGGACGATGATCAATTCCGGAGATTTCAACGGGCTGAACAACCGCGACGCAATCCGGGAGATCACGGCTTATGCCGAGAAACAGGGCTTCGGAAAGGCCACGGTCAATTTCCGCCTGCGCGACTGGCTGATCTCGCGGCAGCGGTACTGGGGCACGCCGATCCCGATGATCTATTGCCCGCATTGCGGCTGGGTGCCGGAGAAGGAGGAAAACTTGCCGGTGCTGCTGCCGGAGGACGTCGAGTTCACGGGCCGCGGCGAATCGCCGCTCACGACAAGCCCGACTTTCCGGCAAGTGGCCTGCCCTCAGTGCGGCGGCCCCGCGGAACGGGAAGTCGACACGATGGATACGTTCCTGGATTCCTCCTGGTATTTTCTGCGTTACTGTGACGCCGGGAACGAAGGCCGCATTTTTTCGGACGCCTCCGTGCGCAAATGGATGCCGGTCGATCAGTATATCGGCGGTGTGGAGCACGCGATCCTGCATCTGCTCTACGCGCGCTTCTTTACGAAGTTTCTCTGCGACCAGGGGATCGCGCCCGTATCCGAGCCGTTCACGAACCTGCTCACGCAGGGCATGGTGCTGAAGGACGGCAAAAAGATGAGCAAGACGCTCGGCAATGTCGTCTCGCCGGAGGAGATCATCGTCCGCTACGGGGCGGATACGGCCCGGCTCTTTATCCTGTTCGCGTCGCCTCCGGAGAAAGAACTCGAGTGGTCGGACGCGGGCGTGGAGGGCAGCTACCGATTTTTGAAGCGCGTCTGGACGTTTGTGCGGCGCGTTCTCGAAGGAGAAAAGGCCGCGGGCAGCGCAGACGGCCCCGGGCATGCGGGCGAAACGGGCGCCGACGCCAGGGCGCTTCGCTACGCGCTGAATACGGCGATCAAAAAAGTCTCCGCCGACATCGGAGAACGGTACAATTTCAATACGGCAATCAGCGCAATCATGGAACTCGTAAACGCAGCGTACAAATACGCGGATACGAAGAACGCGGAACCCGCGCTGCTTCGCGAGACGGCGGAAAAGCTCATCCTGGCCCTCTCGCCGTTCACGCCGCATCTTTGCGAAGAACTCTGGGAATGCTGCGGACACGCGGGATCCGTCCTTTCGGAACCGTGGCCGGCCTGGGACGAGAAAGAGCTTGTGCTCGACACGGAGGAGATCGCGCTTCAGATCAACGGCAAGGTGCGCGGAAAGTTTTCCGTCCCCGCCGGGCTTTCGGCGGACGCGCTCGCAGCGTATGCCGCGGATACGGACGAAGCGCGCGCATTCACGGACGGGAAACAGGTTGTCAAGAGTATCGCGGTGCCCGGCCGTTTGGTCAATATCGTCATAAAATAAAAAACAGAACACTAATTAAAAAAGGAGAATCATGTCCATAGATTTACGAAAAAGAAACCGGACGGGGACGCGGGAGCGCCTTGAAACGGCGGTAAAGGCCGCCTCCGCGTCCGGAAAACGCCGCCAGACGGCGGAAACCCC
>WRFF01000053.1 GCA_009778945.1 Clostridiales bacterium
GCCGGTCCCGCTTGCGCGGCTGGCTTCCGGCCAGGCCGAACGCCTGGATACCGGAATCGGCGAACTGAACCGCGTGCTCGGCGGCGGGCTGACGAAAGGCACGCTGACGCTGATCGCAGGCGAGCCGGGCATCGGAAAATCCACGCTTATCCTGCAGGCGGCGCTTTCGCTTTCGCGCGCGGGCCTTACGGCGCTCTATGTTTCCGGCGAGGAATCGGGCGAACAGATCCGGATGCGCGCGGACCGGCTCACCCGGCCGGCGGATGAGGAACGGGGCGACGGGGCCGAACCCCGGGGCGGCGCGTTGCCGGAGACGCTCCTGATGCTTGCCGAGACCGATATCGACCGGATCGCGGAGCAGGCCTTCGCCGTCTCTCCGGATTTCCTGGTGATCGATTCCATCCAAACGATGTATACGGAAGAACTCGCTTCGGCCGCCGGCGGCGTCTCGCAGATACGGGCCTGCGCCGACGTCCTGATGCGCATCGGCAAGGGCAGCGGCATCCCGGTCTTCATCGTGGCGCATGTCACAAAAACCGGCGAGCTCGCCGGCCCCAAAGTCATCGAACATCTCGTGGACTGCGTCCTGACATTTGCGGGCGAACGGGAACGGGATTTCCGGCTGCTTACCGCAAGCAAAAACCGTTTCGGCACGACGAGCGAAGTCGGCGCATTTGAGATGCGTGAGGACGGGCTTGCGGAGATCGCCGATCTGTCCGGCTGTCTGCTCGATGAAACGCGCTCCGCAACCGGCGCGCGCGCCGAAGGCACGATTGCGACCGGCGCTTACGAAGGCACGCGCCCCGTGCTGATGGAGCTGCAAGCGCTGACCGCGCACGCGGGCACGGGCTTTCCGCGCCGCACCGCGCTCGGCGTAGACGGCGCGAGGCTCGGCATGACCCTCGCCGTACTCGAAAAAAAAGCCGGGCTCTCCCTTGCGGACAGCGACGTCTATGTCAATATCGTCGGCGGCTTGCGCCCCGAAGGCACTTCTTCCGACCTCGCCTGCGCGCTTGCAATCTGGTCATCCGCGAAAAACTTCGCGATTCCCCAAGGGACAGTCGCCATCGGCGAAATCGGCCTCGCGGGCGAAGTCCGCAGCGTCCGCCACGCCGAACGCATCGCGGCCGAGGCGGCGAAGCTCGGTTTCACGCGCCTGATCCTGCCCGCAAAAAACGCCGCGAAGATCAAGGCCCCGCAGGGGCTCGCCCTCTGCGGCGCCGCCACTATCCAAGACGCCATAGCTTGCGTCATGCGAGGAGAATAACAGAAACTGTCCCGCCCTGACCGCTGGAAAAAGAAAATGTCCCTTTCTTCCGTCAGTATTTCAAATATTGCTTCGAGACCCATCCTTCCGTGGAATTGTATTGAATATACACCCAGCCCGGCTGCGCGCTGGTATTTCCGATATCGCTGACCTTCGTTTTGTCCGGGATGCCGGCGATCTTATCATAATTCGTCCCCGGCCCTTTGCGCATATTCAGCCCGTCCGCCGCGTTGACGGTGGCCGGCTTCGCTGTGTATTTGGTTGTCGGCTGGATCACGCCGGACGCCGGTTTGGGTGGCTGCGCGGGGGTATTTGTGCCCGTGCCTGTAGTACCGTTTGCACTCCCGTTCAACGTACCGTTTGTGTTCCCTATTGCCGTACCGCCCGCCGCGCCGTCGGTGAGCGCGCGGCTGATACAGGTCACGCAGAGGGACGAGCCGGGATTGGCCGCAAGCGCCTGGGCGACCGTGCCTTCCTGGGCCGTTCCGGTTATCTGGGAACAGTCCGGATACAGATGGTAATGGGTATCGCCTTTCACAAAGTACACATGATCGCCGCCGGTGAGCTCCTTCACCAGTTGGGTCTCGCTCGCCACACTGCCCGAGGCCGCGTCCTGCGCGGCGCCGGCCGCGGAGGCGCCGGTCGCGCCTGTGCTTCCGCCGCACGCGGAAAACAACAGGAGGAGCCCGGTGACGGCCGCCAGAATTATTATGGCAAAAGTTTTTCTACGCATAGCTTTTCACCTCCCTTGAAAAGACGCCCGAGGCGCTCAATCCTTTTCCTGCGACGCTTTGTAATCCGCAATGATCTTCTGCGCGAGCTGCGCGGGCACCTCTTCATAGCGCTCGAAGCGCATCGTGAAGCTGCCGCGCGCCTGCGTCATCGAACGCAGCGCGATCGCATATTTGAACATCTCCGCCTGCGGCGCTTCGGCGATCAGTTTCTGTTTGCCGCCGAGCTGCGGTTCCATGCCGAGAATCTTGCCGCGGCGCTTGTTCATATCGCCCATGACGTCGCCCGTGAAATCATCGGGTACCGTGATCTCCACATGCATGATCGGTTCAAGCAGGATAGGCTTCGCCTCCTCTACGCCTTTTTTGAAAGCCAGGGACGCCGCGATCTTGAACGCCATCTCCGAAGAATCAACGTCATGATAGGAGCCGTCGTAAAGGATCGCCTTGATGCCCGTCACGCGGGAACCGGAAAGCGGCCCCTTCAGCAGGCATTCGCGCAGGCCCTTCTCGACCGCCGGCACATAGTTCTTCGGGACCGAACCGCCGAACAGCTCCTCGCCGAATTCGAAATCCTCCGTCGTCGGGGAGAAGCGGATATGCACGTCGCCGTACTGGCCCGCGCCGCCCGTCTGCTTCTTGTGCTTGCCCTGCACATCCGAATTTCCCTTGATCGTCTCGCGGTACGGAACCTTCGGATCCAGCAAGTCGACATCCACATTGTTGAGCTCTTTGAGTTTTGCCATCAGGATGCCGATCTGGATCTCACCCTGTCCGCCGAGGAGGCGCTGCGAGGTCTCCGTGTTGATTTCCACCGAGAAGGACGGATCCTCGTCGCGCAGCTTGGAAAGGCCCGTGCCGATTTTCTCCTCATCGCCTTTCGCCTTCGGCTCGATCGCGAGGAAGAGCGTCGGCGGCGGATAATCAATCGCGGGGAAAATGACGACTTTTGCCTTGTCGCAAAGCGTATCGCCCGTGTGCGTGTCCGCCAGCTTGGCCGCGGAGAAAATATCGCCGGTTGCGACTTCGGGCGCTTCGGCCTGCGTTTTGCCGCGTGTGAAGCTGATCGCACTGAGTTTTTCGAGCTTCTCCGCGTTTGCGTTCATAAGTTCGGCGCCCGGCGTTACCTTGCCGCTGATCACCTTGATAAAGGACGTCTTGCCGGCGGTCTTGTTGACGATCGTCTTGAAGACAAAGCAGCTGACCGGACCGTTCGGATCCGGCGCAACCGTGATCTCCTCGCCTTTCGCGTTTTTCGCCGCATAGGCCGGATGCGCCGTCGGGGCCGGTACATATTTCAGGATCGCGTCCAAAAATTCCTTGACGCCTTCCTGCTTGACAGCGCTTGCGTTAAAGACCATCGCGATATCGCCGGATGCGACGCCCGCCGCGAGCCCTCCCGCGAACTCTTCCGGCGTAAACGCGCCCTCGCTGAAATATTTGTCCATGAGCGCTTCGCTCGTCTCGGCGATAGCCTCTGAAAGCGCGTCCGTATCGTCCGGAGTCGCAACCGAAGGCCCGAATTTTGCTTTCAGCTGCGCGACAACCTCCGTCGTATTAACATTTTCCTTGTCTGTCTTGCTGAGCAAAAAGATGCGCGGGATACCGCTTTCCCGGCAGGCGTCCCAAGCCTTCTCCGTACCGACCTGCACGCCGGCCGACGCGTCCACCAGGATAATCGCCGCCTCCGCCGCGCGGATCGTGCCCGCGACTTCCCCCGAAAAATCAAAGAACCCCGGCGTGTCCAGGAAATTGATCTTGTGTTTATTCCATTCCACCGGCACGACCGACGTCGAAATCGAATAACCTTTCTCGATCTCGGTCTTTTCAAAATCGGATACCGTATTACCGTCCTCTATCTTCCCCATGCGGCTGATCGCGCCGGTCTGCGCCAAAGCCGCTTCCGCAAAAGTCGTCTTACCGCTGCCGCCGTGCCCAAGCAGAATGACGTTCCTGATCTGTTCGCTGTTGTACCCTTTCATCCTCGAATCTCCTATGCTACTCAAAACTAACTATGCGAAATTATTGTACCATAATGCGCCGCCGTTGTTGTATTACACCAGAAGCTAAATTCTGATGTAATAAATTCACAATATGCCGGATGCCCCAGTACGCGCGTTTTGTACTATAATTAATTTGTAAAGCTTTTTATAAGCAATATTTGCAGTAGATTTCATGGAATCAGAGATTTCGGAAATCCTTGTATAAGGAGAAGCTATGCGAAATTTTCTCTACAATAAAAGCGATATCCTGACGGCCATACTGATCATTTTGATTGCGGTCGGCGTGGTTTTCTGGCGTATCGGCGTCATCATGAATTATACGGGCGGCGACGCGGGTAAGACGAATGATTTCTCTGCACTCATTTTGCCGTGGACACAGAGCGACAGCGGAAGCAGCGGCGCAAATACAGCGGCCGGGACGGATACGAACGCCGGGGCAGCGGCGCAGGCCCCGGCGACCGGGACGGACGCGGGCGCCGGGACAACGGCCCAGACCCCGGCGGCCGGTACGGACGCGGGCGCAGGGACAGCGGCCCAGACCCCGGCGGCGGCAACCGGCGGCACGGTCACCTTCACCGTCAACTCCGGGGATGTCGCGAGCGTTATCGGCGACCATCTGGCGGCGGCGGGACTCGTGAACACCGCCGACGATTTCCTTGCGGAAGTCAATAACCAAAACGCAGCGACATCGCTGAAGGCCGGAACGTTTGAGATACCGAAAGGATCCACACCGGCCCAAATCGTAGCTATTTTGACCAAATAAAGAAAGAAGGTGGAAAATGCCACTCGTCACATCAAGAGATATGTTTGAAAAAGCTTATGCGGGCGGATATGCCATCGGCGCATTCAATGTCAACAATATGGAAATCATTCAAGGGATCACAGAAGCGGCGAAGGAAGAAAATGCGCCGCTGATCCTGCAGGTCTCGGCGGGCGCGCGCAAATACGCGAAGCATGTTTACCTGATGAAGCTTATCGACGCCGCACTCGAAGACACAGGCCTGCCGATCGTCGTCCATCTGGACCACGGCCCGGATTTCGAAACCTGCAAATCCTGTATCGACGGCGGCTTTACTTCCGTCATGATCGACGGGTCGTCCAAATCGTTTGAGGACAATATTGCGCTCACAAAACAGGTCGTAGAGTATGCGCACGCAAACGGTGTGACCGTAGAAGGCGAACTCGGCCGGCTTGCGGGTGTGGAGGACGATGTAAACGTCGAGGACCATTCGTACACGGAGCCCGATCAAGTGCAGGAATTTGTCGAGCGCACAGGCGTGGATTCGCTGGCGATCGCAATCGGCACCTCGCACGGCGCCTATAAATTCAAACCCGGCCACAAGCCGCAGCTGCGCTTTGATATTCTCGAGGAAGTGTCGAAACGTCTGCCCGGCTTCCCAATCGTGCTGCACGGCGCGTCTTCGGTTATTCCCGCTTTTGTCCAAAAGATCAACGCCTACGGCGGCGCAATGCCGGATGCAATCGGCATCCCTGAGGATATGCTGCGGCAGGCGGCGAAGAGCGCAGTCTGCAAGATTAATATAGATTCGGATCTGCGGCTTGCCATGACCGCGACGATTCGCGAATATTTTGCGGAGCATCCGGCGGATTTCGATCCGCGCCAGTATCTGGGCCCCGCGCGCGATGCGATCAAAGACATGGTCAAACGCAAGATCACAAACGTCCTCGGCTGCGCGGGTAAAGCGTAGACAATCGGATATTGCGTATTGAGATCGGGGAAAACGACGCGGGGAGAAGACTTGACCGTTTTTTGAAACGGTATCTTCGAAGCGCGCCGCTTTCTTTGATTTACCGGCTTATCCGCAAGGACGTGAAGGTAAACGGCCGGCGGGCGGACGCGGAGACTTTGCTCGAAACCGGCGACGTCGTCGAACTTTTTCTGAGCGGGGAGCGGCTGCGGGAGCTCGCGCCGGCGCGGGCCGGCGCAAAAAGCCGCAGGCAATTCGGTATCGTTTACGAAGACGCGCAAATCCTCGCCGTGAACAAGCCGTATGGCCTGCTCACGCACGGCGACGGCCTTGAACAAAAAAATACGCTCGCGAATCAAATTCTTGCTTATTTTGTTGAAAACGGGGTATATAATCCTCATAGGGATTTTTCGTTTTCGCCGGCGCCGGCGAACCGGCTTGACCGAAACACTACCGGCCTTATTGTGTTCGGGAAGACGCTGCCGGCCCTTCAGGCACTCACAGCGATGTTTCGCTCGGGGCATGAAAATCCCTGCGTGGAAAAAGCTTATCTCTCGATCGTTTCCGGAGAGCTCGCCGCGCCGTTGCGGCTGCGCGGCAAGATGAGCCGGGACGAGCGGACAAATACGACCGTCGTCCGAGAGGTTGGCTCTCCGGAGGGATTGTTGATGGCGACGGACATCCGTCCGCTTGCGACAAACGGCGGGTATACGCTCGTCGAAGCGATCCTGCTGACCGGGCGCACGCATCAGATCCGCGCGCAGCTTGCCGCCGCAGGCTATCCGGTAATCGGTGACCGCAAATACGGGAGCCCGGCAATAAACAGGGAGTTCACAAAACGCTTTGCGCTCGACTCACAGTTGCTCCACGCGTATCGCCTCACGATCCGCCGGGGACTTGGGATATTGGAACCGCTTACGGGCAGGGTACTGGAGGCGCCGGTTCCGCCGCGCTTCTCGGAGATTGCGGCAACGCTCGGGCTTGAAACGCCAAGGGCAGTGGCAACGACAACGGGCCGGCCCGCGCGCCGGGGGAAATCAAAAACAGGACAGGAACATTATGCAAAACAAACAGGTCATCTCAGATAAGGAAATTCTTAAAAAGAACGAGGAAACTACGGGCAGGAGCGCCCTTCTCCTTTTGCGCGACGTGGCGATCGCGCTTGTAATCATCATCGTCATTCTGCAGTTTGTAAAACCGACAATCGTCTTTGAGCATTCAATGCAGGACACCCTGCAGCCGCGCGATTACGTCCTGCTTGCAAAACAGGCCTATCGTACGCACGCGCCCGAGCGCGGCGACATCGTCGTCTTTCGCTCCAACCTGCCCAACGATACCGGCGGCGGCACAAAAGATCTCATCAAGCGCGTGATCGGGCTGCCCGGAGAGACGGTCGAAGTCCGGGACGGTTCTGTCTATATCAATGGAAAGCCGCTCATGGAGGATTATACAAAAGACGGGACAACGGACGGAGCGATGGCGCCGATGAAAATCCCGGCAGGAGAATATTTCATGATGGGCGACAACCGCCAGGTCAGCGATGACAGCCGTGATCCCCAGGTAGGCTGCATTCCGGAGAAAGACATTCTCGGGAGAGTATTTTTCCGGCTTTTCCCGATCAGCCGGGCCGGCGGTATTTATGGGAATCTGAACGCATACAATCTGGACAGCACAGTGAATAATGGGGTGAACAGCACAACGAACGGAACGGTAAACAGCGCAGGTATCGCGGGGGATACGGGCGGCGCAACCAGTGCGGCGTCATGAAAAAACATCCCAACCGAAAAATGCTGGCCGTCAACAAATCGGTGCGCCACGATTATTTCATCGAGGAGACGCTGGAAGTCGGACTCGAACTGACGGGGACGGAAATCAAATCCCTGCGCCAAGGCAAGGTAAGCCTTGGCGAGAGTTATGTGCGCATCGCGGGCGGCGAACTGTTCGTGTTCGGCATGAATATCAAACCCTACGAACAGGGAAACCGTTTCAACGTGGATCCGCTGCGTCCGCGCAGGCTCCTCGCGCATAAAAAAGAGATTCGCAAACTGGACGCGGAAGTGCGGCGCGAAGGCATGACGATCGTCCCGCTCTCGATCTATCTCGACGGCCGCGGCTTCGCGAAGATGGAGATCGCGCTCGCGCGCGGCAAGAAACTCTACGACAAGCGCGAGACGATCGCGAAGCGCGACGCCGAACGGCATATCCGGCAGACAATGAAACAGCGGGAACAGAGATGACGGATCAATTCGCCCGCACAACCCTGCTGTTCGGGCAGGAAAAGATGGAGAAACTCTTCGCCGCAAAAGTGGCGATTTTCGGCGTCGGCGGCGTCGGCGGGTATGTGGCGGAAGCGCTTGCGCGTGCAGGTATCGGCCAGATCGATCTGTTCGATAATGACACCGTCTCTCTCACCAACCTAAACCGGCAGATCGTCGCGCTGCACAGCACGATCGGGCAGTACAAAGTCGACGTGATGAAAGCGCGCATCCTCGATATCAACCCGGACTGCAAAGCCCGCGCGCACCGGCTGTTCTATATGCCGGAAACAGCGGACGAAACCGATCTTTCCGTTTATGATTATGTGGTCGACGCGGTGGATACCGTGACCGCCAAGACCGAACTGATCGTGCGTGCAAAAGCGGCCGGCGTGCCGGTCATCTCCTCCATGGGTGCGGCGAACAAACTGGATCCTTCACGCTTTTTTGTCGCGGATATCTACAAAACGGAGACGGACCCGCTCGCGAAAGCGCTGCGGGGTGAACTGCGCGCGCGCGGCGTCGAGGGAGTGAAGGTCGTTTATTCCAAGGAACCGCCTGTAAGCCAATTCCCCGCAAGCAACTCCTTTGTGCCGCCCGCGCTGGGCTTAGTCCTCGCCGCGGAAGTGGTGAAAGACTTGGTCCGCTGATTTCTGATTCATGCCGGGTACGGCGGCAAGTTCGTCCGCGCTCGCGTTTCTGATCCCCTCTATATCGCCGAATTTCAACAGCAGCGCAGCGCGCCGTTTTTCCCCAATGCCGGAAATATCATTCAGCTCGGAATATACCGCCCGTTTGCCGCGCAGGCTGCGGTGGTATTCGACCGCGAAGCGGTGTACTTCCTCCTGAATCGTCCCGATCAGATGAAAGAGGTCGGGGAAGCCCGCGAGGTCGGTTTCGATAAAAGCCCTTGCGTCATCGGATTCGGAGAAAGCCCCCGTATCGTCCCCATTGTCCCGCGCTACAAGGCCGCGCGTGCGGTGCTTGTCGTCCTTCACCATGCCGAGCACAGGGATGCCCACATTCAGGGCGGAGAGCGCCTGTTCCGCCGCCGCAACATGTCCGCGCCCGCCATCAATCAGGAGGATATCGGGAAGTTCGTCAAACCCCTTCTCCCCGGCAAGCCCGCGCCGGAAGCGGCGGACCAGGACTTCCTGGATCGCGCCGTAGTCATCAGCGCCGTCCTCAGACCGGATCTTGAAACGGCGGTAATCCCTCCGGCTTTTTTCCGCGCCGCGAAAGGCCACCATCGCGCCGACGCTGTCCGCCCCGCCCGTATGGCTGATATCATAGGCTTCGATGCGCGGTTCGGCCGCACCGGCGTCTTTAGCGGCGCCCGCGATTTGCAAGAGCTGCCCAATCGCGGCCGCATCTTTTTCCTGCCGCACAGCCATCAGGCCCGCGCGCAGTTCCGCGGACTCGCGCACATCTTTTTGCGCGAGCAGAAGCAAGTCATGCTTTTTCCCACGCTCGGGTATGGTGAGCCGGACGCGCGTATGGGGACGGTTCTCTGTGCCCTGACCGCTTTCTTGCGAAACGGCATGGCCAGAGCTCAGAAAACCGCCCCCCTTGTCCGCTCCGCCCTCATTGCCTTTATCCGTATCCGCAAAACCCGCGGCGGCCTCCGAAAGATAGGCCTCGATTGCCGCCCCATCGTCGACAGGCTCTTCGAGCAGGATCTCCTTCGGCAGGATCGTCTGATTGGCGTAATACTGCTTCAAAAA
>WRFF01000054.1 GCA_009778945.1 Clostridiales bacterium
AGTTGACGCCTTCGCCTTTTCGGCTTTCCGGAATGATATAGGTCACGGCCGTCATCAGGATATTGTTGTTGACGCCAAAGGTTAGCCCGCCTAAAAACCGGATCACGCAGAAAACCGCAAAACTTTTCGCCGTAAAGAGAAGAGCCGTACATACGATCAGCGCGCCGATTCCGATAAGCAATGTTTTTTTTAAATCGAGCCGGGTCGTATACCTGCCTATAACAATCCGGGAAATTAAGGCGCCGATGACAAAGATCCCCGCTCCAAATCCTCCCATTGCCTCCGACATGCCTAGATCGCTGATTGCGAAGTCCGCCACCGTCGCCATAAGGGCATAAAAATTAACGGCGACGAAAAAGTTTGACGCCATCAACAGGATATAGTCTTTTGTCCAAATCCGGTCATTCATTCCATGTGCAACGCTCAAGTTTTATCCACTTGTTCAAATGTTCATTTTACACGCATTCTCAAGCCTTGTCACGTATGATACACTGGATACAGATATACCGGACGCAGGAAAAAAGGAGGAATTTTGAAATGCCCTCATTTACAGAGAATTGGTTCTCGGGTGTCAGCAAGGAAGAACGTGAGCGAAGGCAGCGCGAGATGGCGGCGCGCGTCTATCCCCTCGGCGAAGCCGTGCAGCGCCCGCTTGTGGAAAACCTGCTGACAGAGCTCTTTGGCGATATCAAGCGGTTTGATTTGCGGGAATGCGTGTTTGGGTATATCGCCGGAAAGAACATGTATATCCAGCAGGGGCGCGGCGGGGACGGAGCCGCGAAAGCGGCGGCGCATTTGAAAAAAATCGGGTGGCGTGATCCGAAAAGGCTTGGGCTGCTGCTTGCGATGATCGAGCTTGACGATGCGGCAACCTCTCCCGAGGCCTATCCCACGGCAGGGCAGGTGCGCGAACGCGCCGGGGTCTAAGCCCTCGGATGGGCGCGGTCGTAGACGTCCTTGATGCGGCTTTTTGACACCGCAAGATAGGCTTGCGTCGCAATAGGGTCCTCATGCCCCATGAGTTCCTGCAAAGATTTCAGATCAGCCCCGTTTTGAACCATATGAACCGCAAATGAGTTGCGCAGGATTTGCGGCGTGATTTTCTTGCCGAGCCCGACCTTCTCCGCATAACTGCGCAGGATTTTCCACAGCGCCTGTCGGGTGATGCGTTCCCCGTAATAATTGAGGAAGAGCGCGTCGTCGCCTTTTTTATTTCCTTTTTCCACGCCGCGGCGAAAATGCGGGCGGACTTCATAGATATATTTTTCAAGCGCGGCCCTGGCCGGACGTCCGAGCGGGATGATGCGCGCCTTGCCGTGCGAACCGTCGCAGCTCACGAAACCCATGCGCAGATTGACATCTTCCACGTTGACATACATCAGCTCGGAGACGCGCAAGCCTGTCGCGTAAAGTGTTTCGAGAATTGCGGTATCGCGCAATCCGATATCGCCGTCCGACGGTGCGGAGAGCAGCCTGTCTACTTCCGCAATCGTGAGGTATTCGATTTCCTTGCGCCGGATGCGCGGTGACCTGATTGAAACGGCAGGGCTTTCGCTGATTTCGCCCCGGCCAAGCAAAAATTTATAATAGGCGCGGATCGAGGCCAATTTTCGATTGACCGTTGCGGCGCTTTTGCCGGCCTGCGAAAGCTTCAGCAAATAGTCGGCGACATCCGCCTTCAGCGCGTCCGCGGGCATACGCCCGTTTTTTTCCGACAGGTAAGCGGCGAAAGCGGAGAGATCGCTGAGGTATGCGGTGACAGAATTCTCCGAGAGGCTGGCGTTTTGCCTCAGATATTCTTTAAATTGTGATAGTTCCTGCTCCATGAAATCTTTTCGTGACTCCCTCTCTCATGCCTGAAAATACGGGCATCTCCATAAGTTTCTCGCCCGCGGTGATGCGAATAGAACCAGTATAGTACAGTGACAGGCCGGTTACAACAGGATTACAGAATTTTTTACAGTAAATTTTGGCGCCGAAACTCGGAAACTTGAATGCGGCCCCAAAAGAGACAAAAGGCTGCGCTAAGATGTTCGACCACAGAGGGTGCGGTGAAGTCTTCGATACGAGGGCAGCGGCCAAGGAGCGCAATTTAAGAAAGACTGCTTGGCGGAGTAATTTCCAGGCATTGCGGTTCACATGGGACGGCGTTTGACAGTGAACAGGCTGATTTGTGGCACAAAATTGGAGTAAAGAACGAATTTTCCTCAATAAAACCGAAAAAACAGGGGAAATAGGCGATAATCAAGCAGGAAATCGTTCTTTACTCAGATTTTTCGCCAAAATATCACAGTTTTGATGTCAAGAAATGAGAGTGATAAAAGAAATATCCTGATAGGGCTTGTGGCGGTATTTATCCTTGCCGTCACGATGTCATCCTGTCAAACCGCCCCCTATTTTCATGTGAAGTCGATAGCCTGACCGGCAGTATGATAAAATGAATAAATGAAAAGCGCTGATTGAGAATTTGATCAGCGCTTCCCGTAAAAAGACGAAAGAAATAAGGAGCGAAGATGAACGAGATCTATATCAAAGGCCGGACATTGACCGATGCTTATCACAAGGCGCTGATCGGCCTGGCCGAGACAGGGGAGACGCAGGATTGCCCGGATTACGGACAGCGGCAGAAAGAGTGTACGATGACCGTGCATGTGGACGCGCCGGCCGAAGAGCCGCGCATCAGCAAACTTGTGATCTGCGGGCCGAAAGAACTGCGACAGTACGAGCTTGAGATGCTCGACGGCATCCTTGATTTCGTTATCGGCAAAGGGGAGAACCTTTGGGAGTACACGTATCATGAACGCTACGCGCCGTGGCTTGACGGAGCGATTGCGGATCTGCGGCGCGAGCCGAACAGCCGGCGCGCCGTGATCAACACGCGCGACAATCAGGTGGATGGGGGCAACAGCCACCCGGCCTGCCTGCAGAGCATCCAGTATTTTCTGCGCGGCGGCAGGCTTGATTGCTGCATTCTGTTCCGCAGTAATGATCTGCCTGAAGCTTTTTTCATGAACGCTTTCGCGCTGATCCGGCTGCAGGAAAAGGTCGCGGCGGAACTCGGCGTGCCTGTCGGCACCTATTCGCACCGTTCCAATTCCATGCATGTGTACGAGAAAAATTTCCCGATGTTCGACAGCTTTGTAAAGAAGATCCGTGAAGAGGCGCCGGAGGATCTGGTTTACGATTACAAGGGTTTCTTTGACGGGATGATGGCGGAGTATGACGCGGAGATCCTCGCGATGGTCGCCGCGAAAAAGGAGCAATATGGTGTGGAGTAGCCGGAAGAACCGGTTGCGATGCGGCGTAGAATAGCCGCAGCGTATGCAGCGCCGCCGTTTCAGACGGCTTTGTAAATTTCGTCGGGTCCGGGCGGGTCTATGGACAGAGGCCCGCCTTTTCTGTCCCGCAGTATGATGCCGGCGGAAATTTCGGTGACGGCGCCGATGCCGTACAGCGGGACGCCTGCTTCCGCCATAGCCTTTTCCAGCGCGGCGGTTTTTTCCGCCGGGCAGACGATCAGCATGGAACCGCTTGAAATCAGGCGCATCGGGTCCAGCCCGAAATACGCGCAGGCGGTGAGCGTGATGTCGTCGAAAGGCAGTGCGCGCATTTCGATTTCCGCCCCGACGCCGCCGCGCAGGCAGGTTTCCCAAACGGCGCCGAGTATGCCGCCTTCCGTGATATCATGCATTGCCGAGACGCCGATTTCGCCGGCAAGGATACCTTCGCGTACGACGCTGATTTGGGAGATCATCGCCTTGGCCCGCGCGAGTTCCGCATCTGTCAAAACATTTCCCAGTTCTTTTTCGCGCCGTTCGGCGAGGATGCAGGTCCCTTCAAGCGCAAGCGTCTTGGTCACGAAGAGACGGTCCCCCGGCCGTATATCCCCTGTGACGCCGTTCCGGGATTTTGCGGCACGGCCAATCGCGGTCGTCGAGAGGAGAGGGCGCGTCACCGCATCCGTGATTTCCGTATGACCGCCCGCGATTTGAACATCCAATTCCTTTGCCGCAGCGTTTGCCTGACGCAGAATTTCGCGGAGTTCCGCTTCCTCGGTTTGCTCCGGCAGCAGGATCGTCAGCAGAATCGCAAGCGGGTGGACGCCGTGTGCGGCGATGTCATTGCAGGCGACGTGCACCGCGAGCGTACCGAGGATTTCCGGAGCCGCGGTGATCGGATCCGTCGAAAGTACGCAGATCTCCGAACCGAAATCCAACACGGCGCAGTCTTTCCCGATACCGGCGCCTTGCAGCACCTCGTCGCGCGCGGCGCCGGTGCGACCGACAAGCAGTTGCGTAAGCAGATCGTTTTCGAGTTTCCCCTTTTTCATTTATAACAGTTCAAGCTCGGTCTGGCCCGCGAGAGTTTTGGCCGGCGCGGCCTCATCGGCAGCCGTGTACTCGCCGAAACTTTTGATCGCTTCTTCAAGTTCTTCATCCTCAAGCTGCGGAAGTTCGCCGAGGTCCTTTAAATCAAAATAAGCGAGGAATCTTCCGGTCGTCCCATACAGGATCGGACGGCCGATGGCGCTGGAGCGCCCCCGTTCTTCGATAAGTTCCTTTGCGGCGAGGCCTTCGATGACGCGGTCGCTTTTGATGCCGCGGATCGAGTCGATCTCGCCTTTCGTGACAGGCTGGCGGTATGCGATGATTGCGAGCACTTCAAGCGCGGCCTGGCTGAGGCGGCGTTCGCGCGCGGGCGTTGTGATTGCGCGGATATAATCATAATTTTCCTCGAAAGTGACAAACTGAAAACCACCGTCAATCTCACGGATACGGATACCGCTGCCGCGTTCCTCGTAAGCGCGTGCGAGCTCACGAAAAATTTCCTGCGCCTCTTTTTTTTCGATGCCGACCGCCGCCGCCGCTGTGCGGACGTCCATCGGTTCGCCAAAAACGAACAGCAGCGACTCAAACGCGGATTTGATCCTATCCCTGTTCTGCATTTTCCACCTCGATTTCTCCGAAATTTTGGGATTGTCTGGCGATAAGCTGACCCGACTTCGCCATGTCGAGCAGGGCGATGAACGTCACCACCTTGTCGTACCGGTCGGTTATTTTTGCGAGCAGCTCGCCGAATTTGAGCACGTGGTTTTTCGCGGCGCGCAGCAGTTCCGAAATCGCGCCGATCTTTGTCTCCAGGCTTACGCGTTCACGCTCGATATGGCGGCGCATATGTTGGAGCTCCTCGGTCTTTTTTCGCCGGTAGATAAAGGCGCGGAAAGCCTCGATGAAACGGTCCATATCCATCTTCAAAAAGATGTCCGGCTCGCCGACAAAAGGCTGCAGATCTTCCTGCGGCTTTTCAAGTTTGTGGCCCGCGTCCTCACGCAACGTTTCGAGCGCCGCCGCCGCGCGCTTAAAGCGCACATATTCCGCAAGCTTTTGGGACAGCCCTTCGCGCGGGTCTTCCATCGTCTCACCTGCCGGTGTGATACGAGGCAGCAGCATCTGGGATTTGATTTCGATCAGCGTCGCAGCGAGTACCATGAACTCGCTGCCCACCGCGACATCGCTTTCCTCCAGACGCCGGATATGACCGAGATACTGCCGTGTGATCACGGAGATTTCGATATCGTAAATGCTCATCTCCGCCTTTTCGATCAGATAGACGAGCAGGTCGAAAGGGCCTTCAAAGATGTTTAATTGTATTTTGTAAGACATGCGAATAGTGTACCATATTGCAAGGCAATTGAAATTTGATAATGCATTATGTAAATCTTTGTTCGCGGCGTCGCAAACAGATTTCAATAGGATTGTAATGCCGAAAAATGAACGCATGCATGGCTTATCCATAAAAAAACGGGAATTGTATACGATTTTGTCCATACAGGACTGTGGATATTTTTCTTTCGGCGTATCATTGAAAATTCAACGATTTGCCTGAATTCTGGAAAGTTTTAGTCGGTGTTTATCCATAGAGTTCGGATCGTTATGGTACACGGAAAAAAAAGGAAGAATAATCATGTTACTATTATAAATACTATGAGGCTGAATAAATATATCGCGGAAGCCGGCGTTTGCAGCCGGCGAAAAGCGGACGAACTCATCGCGGCAGGGAAAGTGCGTGTGAACGGGGTCGTTGTCCGTACGCTCGGCTATGATGCGCCGGAGGGTGCGCGCGTTGAGGCAGACGGGCGCGAGGTCAGGCCGCAGATGCACAAAGTATATATCGCGCTGAACAAGCCGAAAGACTGCATCACGACAACCGCGGATGAGCGTGGCCGCCCGACGGTGATGCCGCTTGTCGCGGACGCGGGCGAAGGGCTCTTTCCGGTTGGGCGCCTGGACGGCGCGACGACAGGGCTTTTGTTCTTTACGAACGACGGCGATTTTGCCTACCGTCTGACGCACCCGAAGCACGAGCTTGAAAAAACCTACCGCGCGCGTATCGGAGGGGCCGTCTCCAAAGAGAAACTGGATAAACTGCGAAACGGCGTGCGCATCGAGAACTATACGACCGCGCCCGCGGGCGTCGAACTGTTGCGGCAGGGCGAGCGTTCCTCGCTTGTCGAGATCCGTATCCATGAAGGGAAAAACCGTCAGATCCGCAGGATGTTCGCGGCGGTAGGCTGCCGCGTGCTCGAGCTCGAACGCACACAAATCGGCGCCGTTTGCCTCGGAGGGCTTAAACCGGGCCACTGGCGCAAACTCACGCGCCGCGAAATTGATGCGCTGATGCAATAAGGGCGCAGCGCAAATTATGATATTTCGGTGGGGTTTCCGTGATATTATACAGGGACACGATGACAATTCGCTTCCGGTATATTACAATGTTATTTTAGCTGCAAAGGAGAGCAAACGATGGAAAGCACCGACTACAAAGATATCGATCCAATCTACTCGGAAAACACAGAACAGATTGACGGGCTCGCGGAGCTGTGTATGCTGCGCGGCGTCATTGAGCCTGAGCTGTATACAAAATATAAGGTGAACCGCGGCCTTCGCGATTTGAACGGCAACGGCGTTCTTACGGGGCTCACGGAGATTTCGGAAATCAATGCGTTCAAGAAAGGGCCAGACGGCGAAAAGGTCCCGATTGACGGTGAGCTTTATTTCCGCGGGATTGAGATCAATCAACTTGTAAACGGGTTTCGGGAAGAAAATCGTTACGGTTTCGAAGAGACAACGTATCTTCTCATCTTCGGAAAACTCCCATCCCCGGAGGAGCTCGCGGATTTCCAGGAGCTGCTCGCGCGGTACCGGACGCTGCCGACAAGCTTTGTGCGCGACATCATTCTGAAAGCGCCGAGCCTTGATATGATGAATACGCTCGCGCGCAGCGTGCTGACGCTGCACGCTTACGATCCGAAGGCCAACGATACGGACATCCCCAACGTCCTGCGGCAGAGCCTGCTGCTCATCGCGGTCTTTCCGATGCTCGCGGTTTACGGGTACCAGGCGTACCGGCATTATTTTGAAAATGACGACCTTTTTATCAACCGGCCGAAGAAGGAGCTTTCAACCGCCGAAAATATTCTGCGGATGCTGCGCCGGGGCGGGCGCTACACCGAACTGGAAGCGCATATTCTGGACATCTGCCTCGTGTTGCACGCAGAGCATGGCGGCGGCAATAACTCGACGTTTACGACGCATGTGGTTACGTCGTCGGGCACCGATACATACAGCAGCGTGGCGGCCGCGCTGGCGTCGCTCAAAGGGCCCAAGCACGGCGGTGCGAATATCAAGGTCGTGGAGATGTTTGACGACATCAAGCGCAATGTGAAAGACTGGAATGACGAAAAGGAGATCGCCGCTTATCTAAAGGCGATTTTAAATAAAGAGGTCTTTGACAAACAGGGATTGATCTACGGCATGGGGCATGCGGTCTATTCGCTGTCCGACCCGCGCGCGGACATCATCCGCGGCTTCGTCGAAGAACTCTCGGTCGCGAAGAAGCGCGAGGACGAATACCGCCTGTATTCCAACGTCGCCAAACTCGCGCCGAAGGTCATCGGCGAAGTGCGCAAAATTTATAAAGGCGTCAGCCCAAACGTCGATTTTTATTCGGGATTTGTGTACAGTATGCTCGATCTGCCCAAGGAGCTTTTCACGCCGCTGTTTGCGATTGCGCGCATCTCGGGCTGGACCGCGCATCGCATTGAGGAGCTCATCAACGCGAGCAAGATCATCCGCCCGGCGTATATGAGCGTTGCGGAGAAGCAGTCCTATACGCCGATTGAAAAGCGAAAATAACCGCGAAACAGCCTTTCAGGCACAATTATTTCAAATTTTCAAACATATAGGCGCCCCCTTGTTTTCATTCCATACGAAGCGTAGAATCAGGGGTAGTTGTTGTTGAAAATAGCAATGGGACGCAGGCAAGGCGTTCCCGGTCCCCAAACTTAATAGGGCGCCCGAACAGGCGCGGAAGGAGGCTCTCATGAAAATATTGATTATCGGAGCGGGCGGCGTCGGCACCTCGGTGGTGCAGATCATCAAACAAGCCGGCAGCGAAGGCGCCTGGGCCGAGAAAGTCGTGATTTCCGACTACAATCTCGCGCGCGCGGAGTTGGTCGCGAAGGAATTGGGCGATCCGCGTTTTGTTGCCGAGAAAGTCGATGCGAGCGACGCGGCGAGCATCACCGCACTCATCAAAAAGCATGATATCGAATGGGTGCTGAATGTGGTCGAGCCGGCTTTTAACGAAAACATTTTCGACACCTGTTTCGAGAACGGCGTGGGTTATATGGACTGTGCGATGACGCTGTCCTATAAACATCCGGATGATCCGTACAACAAAGTCCATATCAAGCTCGGCGACTATCAGTTTGAGCGTCACGAAGCATGGGAAAAGAAGGGCATCATGGCTCTCGTCGGCAGCGGCGTTGAGCCGGGCATGGCGGATGTTTTCACGGCGTACGCGAACAAGCACCTGTTTGACGAGATCGACGAGGTCAATGTGCGCGACGGCGACAATTATGAAAACGGCGGCGACTTCGGGTTCTCCGTCTGGACGACGATCGAGGAATGCCTCAATCCTCCGGTTATCTGGGAAAAAGGACGCGGCTGGTTTACGACAGAGCGTTTCTCCGAGCCGGAGATCTTCTCTTTCCCGGGCGGCATCGGCGATGTCGAGGTTGTCAATGTGGAGCACGAAGAGGTCATGCTCGTCCCGCGCGTCATCAAATGCAACCGCGTGACGTTCAAATACGGCGTACCGCCGGACTTCCGCAAACTCCTGCTGCATCTTGAATCCGTCGGCATGGCCGAGGCGAAGCAAAAAATCAAGGTCGGCGATTCCGAGATCGCGCCGCGCGATTTCCTCGTGAAGGTCGTGCCGAGCCCGGTCGAGAGTTCGAACAATATGACCGGCGCGGGCTGCGCCGGCACCTGGGTCACGGGTAAGAAGGACGGCCTGTGCCGGTCTGTTTACCTCTATCAGGTCGCGGACAATCAGGATTGCATCAAGAAATACGGCACGAATTCGGTCGTCGCGCAAACGGCGGTCACGCCGGTCATCATGATGGAACTGATCGCGAAGGGCATCTGGAAGCTGAACGGCGTGCATGGCGCCGAAAGCTTTGATCCGGACCCGGTCGTTGAGCGCTTCGCGAAATACGGGTTCCCGTGCGGGCTGCGCGAGATGGACAGCGAATACGCGGAGAAGATCGCAGAGAAGGCGTTGCTGGCGCCGATCGGGAAATAAAAACAGGCTTGCGCCTGC
>WRFF01000055.1 GCA_009778945.1 Clostridiales bacterium
GCAAGCCGCACCGCGTTCATCATATCGTGCGCGTTGAAAGTAGCAAACCCGAACCCCGTCCCGTCGCCCGTGTAGCGGTTGTACGGCGCAACCGTATCGACAAGCCCGCCCGTTTCGCGCACGATCGGAAGCGTCCCGTAACGCTGCGCGATCATCTGTGAAAGCCCGCACGGCTCAAACTTCGACGGCATCAGGAAGAAATCCGCACCTGCGTAAATCATATGCGCGAGCGCCTCGTCGTACCCGATATAGACGCCGGCTTTGTCCGGATACTTCGCCGCGATATAGTTGAAAAAATTCTGATATTCCGTGTCGCCGCTGCCGAGGATCACAAAACGCAGGTCTTCATGCAGAAGTTCCTCCAGCACGTAACGCACCAGGTCGAAACCTTTCTGCGCCGTCATGCGCGAGACCATCGCAAGAACCGGCGCCCCGGGCTTTGCGTTAAGCGCAAACCGCGAGAGGAGCGCACGCTTGCAAGTCTGTTTTCCCCGAAAATCGTTCTGCGTATAATTCGCCGCAATTTCCGTATCGTGCGCGGGATCGAAACATTCCGTGTCAATCCCGTTCAGAATACCGACAAGATCATCGCGCCGCGCCGAAAGGGCGCCTTCCATCCCAAATCCGAAATACGCGTGCAGAATCTCGTGCGCGTAGTTTGGCGATACGGTCGAAATCTCGTCGGCAAAGACGATGGCCGCCTTCAGCATGTTCGCGCCGCCGTCCAAATCAACATAAGCCGGGGAATTGTAATACTCCGGAATGCCGAGCATATCCCGCATGAGCCCGAAATCCATCCGTCCCTGAAACTGGATATTGTGGATCGTAAAAAGTGTACGCGCCTCCCGGCGAAGCCGGCCGGCATATTGCGTTTTCAGCAGCAGCGGGATCATACCCGTATGCCAGTCATTCAGATGCAGGATATCCGGCGCGAAATCGATGAGCAAAAGCGCTTCGCAGGCCGCGCGGCAGAAGAAGAGATATTGTTCGTTTTCCGCGTCGCCGCCGCGATAGACGGGTCCTTGGAAATAATCCTCGTTGTCGATAAAATAATAACGGATCCCCTCGTATTCAAGCGTTTGTATTCCGAGATATTTCCGGCGCCAGCCGAGGTCGATCTGCGTCTCCCAAGCCGTCTCCAGCCCGTCCTGCCACCGCGCCTTTACGGCGTTATGCTTAGGCATCATGACGCGGACGTCTGCGCCGAGCGCAGCCAGCGCTTTCGGCAACGCGCCCATGACGTCCGCAAGCCCGCCCGTCTTGACGAAAGGCACACCCTCGGAGGCAATCAACAATATCCTCGGTCCGCTCATGTTTCTGGTTATTTATTCTCCAAAATTTACAGGATAGGCGCCCATGAGGAGAGAAACGCCTCCCCTTTTCGGAGAGGCGTTTCGGATATCCTGTTTTTGCTTACTCGCCGGCAGCTTTGGCTGACTCTAACGCTTCCAGGTTATCATTCTTGGTCCCTTTGCCGACGCGCATCGCAAAGAATGAGCGCCAGACAAAGATGAGCGCGATGGCAAAGAAGATGATTCCGACGACCGTCGATACACCGCGGAAGCTTTCGTTGATGGCGATCTCCATCGCGAGCATCCCGAACAGTGTCGTGAACTTGATGATCGGGTTGAGCGCGACCGACGTTGTGTCTTTGAACGGGTCGCCGACCGTATCGCCGACGATTGTCGCGTCATGCAGGTCCGTACCCTTCATCTTGAGGTCCACCTCGACAACCTTCTTCGCGTTGTCCCAGCTACCGCCCGCGTTCGCCATAAAGACCGCCTGGAAGAGGCCGATGACCGCGATCGAGATCAGATAGGAAATGAAGAAGGAAAGCGGTTCGTTGTCCGCATTCGCGCCAATGCCATGCGGCGCGGAGAAGAACGCATAGGCCAGCGTGAAGCAGAAGATCGCGACGAAGATATTCAACATGCCGCGCTGGGCGTACTGCGTGCAGATCTTCACGACTTCTTTGGACTTCTCCGTCGAAGCCTTCGTATCCGCGTCGTCGTCGAGCTTGATATTCCGTTTGATGTATTCCACCGCCCTGTACGCGCCGGCGCAGACCGCCTGCGTGGAGGCGCCGCTGAACCAGAAGATCGTCGCGCCGCCGCAGATGAAGCCGAGGATCGTAAACGGGTTGAGTAGATTCAGGATCGAGCCCGGATCCACGCCCGTCACCTTGCCGATGACGAGGATCAAAGAAAAGACCATCGTCGTCGCGCCGACGACCGCGGTGCCGATCAGCACCGGTTTCGCCGTCGCCTTGAAGGTATTGCCCGCGCCGTCGTTGGCCTCCAGATAATATTTCGCGATCTCGAAATCCGGCTTGAAACCGAAATCCTTTTCGATTTCCTTGTCAACGTCCGGGATCTGTTCAATCTGCGAAAGCTCGTAGATAGACTGCGCGTTGTCCGTAACCGGGCCGTAGCTGTCGACCGCGATCGTGACCGGGCCCATGCCGAGGAAGCCGAACGCGACGAGGCCGAACGCGAAGATGCTGTGATAGTTGGTGAACAGCGTATCCAGCCCTTGCCCGCTCGCCAGATAGGCGACGAACATGAGCGCGAAGAAGACCATACCGAGCCAGAAAGCGCTGAAATTGCCCGCGATCAGGCCGGACAGGATATTCAGCGAAGCGCCGCCCTCTTTGGACGTCGTGACGACCTCGTGTACATGCTTGGAATTCGGGCTCGTGAAGACCTTTGTGACTTCCGGGATCACCGCGCCGCCGAGGGTGCCGCAACTGATAATAACGGAAAGCCAGATCCACAGGTTCGGATCAAGCGCGCCGATCTCCGAGGTGGGTCCGATGAGTAGGTGGCTGATGAAAAAGGTGACGGCGATCGACAAAACCGAGGTGATCCAGATCAGGCTCGTCAGCGGTTTTTCAAAGTCGAGGCGTTCCACATTGCTGTAGCGCGCCCTGGCATAAGCGCCGTTGATATAGTAGGCGATGACCGATGTGATGATCATGAGGATACGCATCACAAAGATCCAGGTCAGAAGCAGCGTCTGAATTTCAGGCTTATCCGACAAAGACAGCACGATGAAGGAGATCAGCGCGACGCCTGTGACGCCATAGGTCTCAAATCCGTCCGCCGTCGGACCGACGCTGTCGCCCGCGTTGTCGCCCGTGCAGTCCGCGATGACGCCCGGGTTTCTCGGATCGTCTTCGCCGATCTTAAAGACGATCTTCATGAGGTCGGCGCCGACATCGGCGATCTTCGTGAAGATACCGCCGGCGATACGCAGCGCGGAGGCCCCAAGCGATTCGCCGACCGCGAAACCGATGAAGCAGGCGCCCGCGATCTCGCGCGGGATGAAGAGCAGGATGATAAGCATCATCACGAGCTCCATGCAGATGAGCAGCACGCCGATGCTGATCCCGGCGTTCAGCGGGATATTCAGCAGTTTCAGCGGCTTGTTCTCAAGCGCTGCAAACGCCATGCGGCTGTTCGCGATCGTATTTGTGCGGATGCCGAACCACGCGACCGTGTAGGATCCGAGAATGCCGATCACCGACCAGACCAAAATCAGGACGACGTTGCCGGCCGGGAATTTGTCCAGGAAGCCGAAATAGAAGATCATGCAAATGCCGATAAAGGCGAACAGGATCATGAGGAATTTCCCCTGCTGCGTCAAATAGGTCTTGCAGGTCTCATAGATCGTATTCGCGACGTCGAGCATGCTTTTGTGCGCGCGGATCTTTTTGATCCGGTTGTACTGGATGATTCCGAAAATAAATCCGGCGGCGCAGACGACGAGGCCCGCAATCAACAGATAGGCGTACTGGCCGCTGATGATGTCGGGCAGTATGAGATCCGCTTCGCTCGCGTACGCGAACTGCACGCCGAATACCGCCCATAACACACCGGCAATTATGAGAATTCTTTTCACTTTTCCGATACCGTTCCCTTTCTTCCTCCAAACCAACGACGCGGACAAACGTCTATAATTTCACCGATACTATCTTCGTCCGCAACAAACTTCCACCCGGGCGCGGGCACAGCGCCTATGCCTGAATGAACGCTCCATTTTAGCATAATTTTTCGGTCTTGGAAAGTAACACATGATACAACATGCGTGACAAGCATGATACGAAACGCGCGATGCGCGCCGGACAGCGAAAAATTGTTTTATTATACGACGCTTCCTTTGCGGATGACCACCGGGAAATCCACGGCGCCGATAAGGCGGTTGCGCGCGCGTACGCTGACATTTTTATCGAGAATCACGTTTTCCAGCTCCGCGTCTTCGGAGATGTCCGTCCCCGGAAATATGATGCTGTTCTTCACGACCGTGTCCCGGCCGACATGCACACTGCGGAAGAGCACGCTGTTTTCCACCTTCCCTTCGATGATGCAGCCGTTCGCGATCAGGCTGCCTGACACATCCGCCGTCATAGTGTATTTCGCGGGGACGGAGTCCCGCACCTTTGTATAGATGCGGTTTTTCGACGAAAAGAGCTCGTCGCGCACCTCCGCGTTAAGCAGATCCATATTGATTTTATAATAGGCGGCGACGGAGCGCATCGTCCCGACATAGCCTTTGTGCTCAAAGGCCATGATCTTAGAACGGCCGATATTGTTCCGGAGCAGTTCTTCGCAAAACTGATACTCCCCTTTCGCGAAACTCTCCTCCACCATATAGATAAGCGTGTCTTTTCCGATGATATATGTCTCCATGTTGCGCGCAAAGAGATCGGAATGCGCCGGGTTGAGTTCGATGCCGGTCACGGTCCCGTCCTTCTCAATATCCAGGTATACTTCGGCAAACCGGTCACCGCGATGGTCCGCCGCGGGGATATCCTGATAAAGGATCGTGACGTCCGCGTGTTGATCGATATGAAAACGCATCATTTCATCAAAGGTATTATTGAAGATGAGCGTCGAGCCAGTCAGCACGCAGTATTCCTGCTTCGTGCGCCGGATATAATCCAGGCAGCTTTTCAGCGCTTCAACCTTGCCGCGATAGACGCCCGGATTTTCGCGCAGAGAAAACGGCGTAAGCAGAAAAAGGCCGTCGCTCTTTCGCGAGAGATCCCAAGGCTTGCCCGAACTCAGATGATCCATCAGGGAATTGTAGTTGCGGCTCGCAATCACGCCAACGTTGCGGATCTCCGAATTGATCATATTGGAGAGGCCGAAATCGATCATGCGGTATTTGCCCCCGACAGGAAGTGCTCCGACCGCGCGCGCTTCCACAAGCTCCCGGAGATCGGGCACCTCTTCCGCCGCGTAAATGATGCCGAATGCTTCGCGAATCATGCGCGCACCTCCTTTCCGGCTTCGATGACAGCCCCTTTTTCGATGCGAGCCCCCTTTTCAACGACCGTAATGGGGACGTTCGGGTCGTAGCCCTCCGGAACGCCGGCGCCCGCCGCGGTGAACCCGCCGAGCGCGCCCGTCAGCGCATCTACGGGGTCCGCGCCAACCAGAGCGCCCTCTCCGACGAGCACTTCTTCGTCCAGGATGCTCTTGAGAACGCGGCTGTTTCGCCCAATATAAGTACCGCTCATAATGATGCTGTCCCGTACGAGCGCATCCTCTTCGACAATTACACCCGCGGACAGCACACTGTGTTCGACCGTGCCGAAAATCGTGCAGCCCTCGCAGATGATGCTGTTTGTAACTTTTGCATGTGCGTCGATATACTGCGGCGGATCGTTTTCGTTGCGCGCAAAGATGCGCCACGGGTCGTCGTAGAGATTGAGCGGCGGCGCCTGGCTGATGAGCTCCATATTCGCTTCCCAGAGCGATTCGATCGTCCCCACGTCGCGCCAATACCCGCCGTATTCATAGGCAAACATGCGCTCACCGCCCGCAAGCATCGCCGGGATAATGTCCTTGCCGAAATCATGCGTGGAACCGGCCAGCGTGCGGTCTTTCTCCATATAATGCCGCAGCGTCTTCCAGTTGAAGACATAGACGCCCATCGAGGCGAGGGTGCTTTTCGGGTGCTTCGGCTTCTCCTTGAATTCCGTGATGCGCATCTCCGTGTCTGTATTCATGATGCCGAAACGTGAAGCGTCCGCTATCGGCACCGAAATCACCGCGATTGTCGCGTCCGCTTTTTTCTCCTCGTGATAGGCGATCATCCATTTATAATTCATTTTATAAATATGGTCGCCGGATAGAATAAGCACCGTGTCCGGGTCAAACTGATCGACAAACGAGGCGTTTTGATTGATCGCGTCCGCAGTACCCGCATACCAGTCGCCGCCCGTGACGCGCGCAAACGGCGGCAGCACATAAGCGCCGCCTGTGATGGTATCCAGATCCCAGGCTTGCCCCGTGCCGATATAGGTATTGAGTTCAAGCGGACGGTATTGTGTGAGTACGCCGACGGTATCAATGCCCGAATGCGTACAGTTACTGAGCGTGAAGTCAATGATGCGGTATTTTCCGCCGTAGGTCACCGCCGGCTTCGCGCGCCGCGCGGTCAGCGCGCCGAGACGGCTGCCCTGCCCGCCCGCGAGCAGCAAGGCTACGGTTTTCTTTTTTCTGTACATAATGCATCCTCCTTTGGAAACATCGTATTATTATTTTATCAGCGCTTCTTTCTCCTTCATATAAGCGTATATAAGCACTTTCTGAATTATCACCTCATTTGTACGCGGCGCCAGGTTTTTTTGCCCTTCCGGATCAGGATGCTGCCATCCGCAAAATCCGCTTCGGTAAGCACCTGCTTCGGATCGGTTATTTTCACGTCGTCGATGGTCAAACCGCCTTGTTGAATCGCGCGGATGCCTTCGCCGTTGCTCTGCGCAAGGCCGGTCTCGCGCAAAAGCGCCACGACACTGACGCCGCCGTCGGCCCGAAGCCGTTCCCGGGCGATCTCCGTCGTGGGCATCGCTTTGGATGTGATGTCGCTCCGCTCCGCAGCTGTCTCCGCATCGTCCGCTTGACCGCCCGCGCCGAACAGCGCCCGCGCCGCCGTCCGCGCCGCCGCCGCCTCTTCTTCGCCGTGCACGAGTTTCGTGACTTCAAAGGCAAGCGCTTCCTTCGCGCGGTTGATCTCGCTGTCCTCCAGCGCGGAAAGCGCATTCACTTCGTCCATCGGCAGGAAAGTCAGGAGCGACAGGCAATTCCGCACATCTGCGTCCTCGACATTTCGCCAGTATTGATAAAAGTCGTACGGGCTCGTTTTTGCAGGATCGAGCCAGAGCGCGCCCGACTGCGTCTTGCCCATTTTGCTCCCTTCGCTCGTCGTGAGCAGTGCGAATGTCATGCCGAACGCCTGCGCGCTTTCCTCGCGCCGGATCAGGTCGACGCCGCCAAGAATATTGGACCACTGGTCGTCGCCGCCGAATTGCATCGTGCATCCGTAGCGCCGGTAGAGTTCGAGAAAATCGTAACTCTGCATGAGCATATAATTGAGCTCCAAAAATGAAAGCCCCTTTTCCAAACGCGAGCGATAGCATTCCGCGCGCAACATCTGGTTCACCGAAAAATACCGTCCGATCTCGCGGATGAAATCGACATAATTCAAATCGAGCAGCCAGTCCGCGTTATTGGCGAGGATCGCTTTGCCTTCCGAAAAGTCGATGAAGCGCTCAAAAAGGCCGACGAATTTGCGCCCGTTTTCGGAAATCTGCTCGCGCGTCATCATCTGCCGCATATCCGTGCGCCCCGAAGGGTCGCCGACCATCGTCGTGCCACCGCCGACAAGCACGACCGGCACATGGCCGTACCGTTGCATCCACATCATGACGATGGCCTGCAGGAAATGGCCGACATGCAGGCTGTCCGCCGTCGGGTCGAAGCCGATATAGAAGGTGACCTTCTCCTCGCCGAGCCGCCGCCGTACCTCTTCGTCATCCGTAGTCTGCCGGATAAAGCCGCGTTCCTTTAATATGTCATATACGTTCTCGCTCATTCATTCTCCATCACTATTTTTGCGGTAGCCCCTATCCGCTCTTCTGCGCTTTTCAGGCTTGAATCGCGGGAAGCCCTCGCCGAGGGCCTGCCAAGATTCGCTTTGCGAATCGGGTTAGGGCTTCAGCAAATCGGGTTAGGCCTCTCACTTCAGGCTGTACAAACGGTCGCCCGCGTCGCCCAGCCCCGGCACGATATACGCCGAGTCGTTCAAGTGGCTGTCCTGCGCCGCGATGTAGATGTTCACGTCCGGATGCGCTTTCGTCAGCACCTCAATGCCTTCGGGCGCCGCGATCAGGCAGACAAAACTGACGCGTCTGCCGCCGCGCTGCTTGATGAAATCCACCGCCGCCGCCGCGCTGCCGCCCGTCGCGAGCATCGGATCGAGCACGATAACTTGCCGATCCTCGATATCTTCGGGAAGCTTGCAATAATATTCGACCGGCTGATGCGTGTCATGGTCGCGGTACAGGCCGATGAAACCGACGCGCGCCGCCGGGACGAGATCGAGAAAGCCGTCGACCATGCCGAGGCCCGCACGCAGGATCGGGACAAAACAAAGATCGTTGGCCTTGAGCATCTTGACCGTCGTCTTCGCGAGCGGCGTTTCGATCTCTACATCCTGCAGTTGCAGTCCACGCGTCACCTCATAACCCATGAGCAGTGAAATCTCTCTCACAAGCTGACGGAAATCCTTGACGCCTGTATCCTTGTCGCGCAGCAGCGCCGTCTTGTGCTGAATCAACGGGTGATCGAATACATACACATTGCTCATAATTTTTGCCCTTTCCTTTCTGCCTTTACAAATTTTTTATACTTTGCGTTCTTTTCGCTTCAGCTCAAATCTCATTACATCTCATCCAGTTCCGCAACGCGGCGGTCATGGCGCCCGCTGCCCCACGGGGTTTCCAGCCATATTTTGATATAACGCAACGCGTCTTCAGGCGATGTGAACCCGCCGCCGAACGCAATCATATTCGCGTGATTGTGCTCCGACGCAAGACGCGCGTATTCATCTCCCGCGACAAGCGCGCAACGAATGCCATGCACCTTGTTCGCCGCGATGCTGACGCCGATGCCGGAACGGCAGATCACAATGCCGCGTTCCGCTTGCCCGGACGCCACATATTCCGCGCATTTCCTCCCGAAGAGCGGATAATCCACGCTTTCCGTACTGTCCGTCCCGAGATCAACAAGCTCGATGCCCGGCTCCGAAAACGCCGCTTTTATCTGTTCTTTCAGCTCAAATCCGCCGTGATCCGCTGCAATCGCTATTTTCAACACTGCCTCCAATTCGCACGGTAGATTCCACAAAATCAGAGATTTTGGGATCCTCAAGTGGCGCTTTCCATCGATTTGCTTCGTAAATCGGGATAGGTGCGCATGGTAACTGCTTGAAATTATTTTATCATAATATTATAAAAATATTTCATCCGATCCGGCCGAAAACACGGGTTGTTTGAATTCTTTTTGGCAATCCGTTATGATGGTTATTGCTCCGCGCCGAACGGCGGGAACGGAGTGATAGACCGAGCCCCTGTAGCTCAGAGGATAGAGCGTCGGTTTCCTAAACCGTGCGTCGGATGTTCGAATCATCTCAGGGGCGCCAACGAAAAGCCTTGCAAACACTAAGCTGCAAGGCTTTTGTAAATTGTATACACTTCTTCAAGCATTCGACTTGGAATTTATTTAAGGTTTATTCATGCAAAACGAGGGAACTGGAGGGAACTGCCCGTCATTTTCTTAATGATTTCTTGTCAATACCTATCCC
>WRFF01000056.1 GCA_009778945.1 Clostridiales bacterium
ATAGTAAATTCCCGTGAACCGTTCATGATCGCCATGTGGCGCAGGAAAACCGCGATGCGCGCGCGCAGGCCCTTGCGGTAAAGAACGTCGATTTTGTGCAGGCGCCGGATGCTGTCGTTCGCGAGCGCGCGGATGACGTTCCGGGCAAGCATCGCCGCGGTATCCTCCGGCAATTCCGGGGAAAACAGCGTGGCAAAATCCACATAGACGCCATGGCAGGGTTCCAGCGCAACAAGCCAAAACGGGCAGCGCTTTGTTGCGGAGCTCGCGATGTCGAGCCCGATGAGCTCACCCGGCAGAAAAAGCTGGACGAGATCCGTATCGCCGTTCGCGTGATACCGCACACCCTGCACTCTTCCGCTGAGCAGACAGTAAAATTCGAAAAGCTCCGCTCCGGCGGACACCAGCGTTTCCCCGCGACCATAATCAACCTCACGCGTACGCAAGGCGCAAAACGCCGTTTCAAACTGCTCCGCGGAGAGGTCTTGGAAAATGCGCGTATTTTTCAGCTTGTCCGCAAGCTGCATAGCAGCTTCAGTACGTATACCGGCCCAACTCGTCGACAAATTTATCGTTCAGAATCTTGATATACGTGCCCTTCATGCCAAGCGAACGCGATTCGATGATGCTCGCGCTTTCAAGCTTGCGCAGCGCGTTGACAATCACCGAACGCGTGATGCCCGACCGATCGGCAATTTTGCTTGCGACAAGCAGGCCTTCGGATCCCGGAAGCTCCGCAAAGATCCGTTGCACAGCTTCAATCTCCGAATAGGAGAGCGTGCTGATCGCCTTCTGCATCGAGGTTTTGACACGCGCTTCTTCCTGACGCTGCAGGGTCTCTATGCGCCGGATCTCAAGCCCGACAACCGTCGCTCCGTATTCGCCCAGCACCAGGTCCTCGTCGTCAAACGGCGGGGCGTACCGCGTGAGCACAAGCGTGCCGACACGCTCGCGGCCCCCCATGATCGGGATGATCGTATGCAGCTTTTCATACGTATCATAATCGTATTTGAAGATTTTCAGCGCATCCTCCCCTTGCAGGTTGGACTGCGTTTCCGTCACTTTGATGAGTTCGTCGTTGTATTCCTTCGGCATGGACTCCTGCCCGGTCTCCGGATCTTCAATCGCCGCGCTGTCCGACCGGATCGTATAATGCACTCCGATGATCTTCCCTGCAAAATTGAGGATATATACATTTCCGTCGATCAGGTCGCTGAGGATCTTTGCCAAATCAGCAAACGAAAACACGCCTGTCGTGCTCTCCTGAAGCACCCAATTCAATCTTCTGACTTTATCAAGAATTGTCTTTTCCATAGACTGTCACTCTCCTTTCGTCTGATTTCGTCTGACAGTTTTATCATATCACAAATTTTTCCCGTGTAAAGAACAATTCTGAGTTTTCCCACAAAATTTTTTTTCAAAAGATTTTCAAATAGCCTTTGAAAAAAGACGGCGGGGCAAGCCCGCCGCAATATGCTTCCGCTAGATCGGTTATATCCGTTCAGCCTGCGGGTTTCAGAGCGCCTTACAGAATGTACCGCGACATATCGTCGGCGAGAATCGTATCCGCGAACTTCGTCTTCACATACGCCTCGTCGATCACGATTTCTTTTTCCGCCGCGTCCGGAATATCGTATGCGAAATCCTCCAACAGCATCTCCATAACGGTATGCAGCCGCCGCGCGCCGATATTCTCCGTCTGTTCGTTTGAGAGAAACGCGATACGCGCGATTTCCCGGACCGCTTCGTCCGCGAACGTCACCGTCACGCCTTCGGTCTCGAGCAGCGCCTTGTGCTGTTTCAGCAGCGCGTTCTCCGGCACCGTCAAGATCTGGATAAAATCGTCCTCGGTCAGATTTTCAAGTTCGACATGGATCGGAAACCGTCCCTGCAGTTCAGGGATAAGGTCGGTCGGCTTCGACGTATGGAACGCGCCCGCGCCGATGAAAAGCACGTGATCCGTCTTAACCGGCCCATACTTCGTATTCACGACGCTTCCTTCGACAATCGGCAGGATATCGCGCTGTACGCCTTCACGCGAGACGTCCGCGCCCGAACGATAACCGCCGCCGGACGCGATCTTGTCGATCTCGTCAATGAAAATGATGCCGTTCTGTTCGGCGTTTTCGAGCGCCTCCTGCGTCACCTGATCCATATCGATGAGGTTTTGAGCTTCTTCTTCGCGCAGGATGCGGCGCGCGTCTTTCACTTTGAGTTTTTTGCGCTTCTTACGGCCGCCCGGATTGATCGCGTCGAAGATATTCCCGATCGCGATGCCCATACCCCCCTCGCCTACGTCAAGCTGGTTCTGCTTTGGCGCGTCGTTCACATCGACTTCGATGTATTGATCGTCGAGCAGCCCGTCCTTGAGTTGCTGCCGCACCTGCTCGCGCGTGAGCTCCACTTCGCTGTCCGTGCGCGTATCCGGCTCTTCCGGCTGGGGCGGCGGCGTTTGCTCTTTATTTCCCATAATAAAATCAAACGGCCCCTTGAGCGTTTGCGCACCAGCGCCCGGCTTTTTTCGCGCAGGCGCGATGGCGTCCAGGATTTTTTCCTCGGCGATCTCATCCGCGACGCTGTATTTCTCTTCCAGACGCGTCTGCTTAGTGATACGTACGGAGGCTTCGACAAGATCGCGCACCATCGAATCCACATCGCGCCCGACATAGCCGACCTCCGTGAACTTCGTCGCCTCCACTTTCACAAACGGCGCCTCCATCAGCTTCGCGAGCCGACGCGCAATCTCCGTCTTGCCGACACCGGTCGCTCCCATCATCAGGATGTTTTTCGGCGTGATCTCATCGCGCATCGTTTCATCGACGAGGCCTCGGCGATACCGGTTTCGCAGCGCTACCGCGACACTCTTCTTGGCGCTGTCCTGCCCGATGATATATTTATCGAGCTCCGCCACAATCTCGTGCGGCGTCATCGTTGTAAATTTATTGTCCATAGTCCGCTCCTCTGATAATTATAATTTTTCCACGGTGATATTGTCGTTTGTAAAGACACAGATCGACGAAGCGATCTTCAGCGCCTCGCGTACAATCGCCTCCGCATCCATATCTGTATGATTGTAGAGGGCGTTCGCCGCCGCGTATGCGAAATTGCCGCCGCTGCCGATCGCTACAAAATCCTGGTCCGGTTCGATGACCTCGCCGTTTCCGGAAATGACGAGCAGGCTCTCGTGGTCCGCCGCCACGAGCAGCGCTTCAAGATTGCGCATCACGCGATCCTGACGCCAGCTCTGCGCGAGCGCCACCGCCGCGCGTTTCAGATTGCCGCCGTGTTCTTCAAGCTTCTTTTCGAACTTCTCCGTGAGCGAAAAAGCGTCCGAAACGCTGCCCGCGAAACCGGAGAGCACTGTCCCTTTATAGATCTTACGCACCTTTTTTGCTTTGTGTTTCATCACAGCCGTCTGCCCCATCGTCACCTGACCGTCGCCGCCGATGCAGACATCGTCGGATCCCCTTCTCACTGCTACGATTGTTGTCGCATGAAATTGTTCCATCTGCGACCTCCTTCCTGATTTCAAGATTGTTAGCACTCTCATTTGGTGAGTGCTAATACCATTATACGCGGAAAGTTCTCCGTGTCAAGAAAATTTTATGATAGAATCTTCCTGTTGTTTCAACTGTAGTGTTAAAGGAGAGAATATGGGAATCATTGTTGCGAAATTCGGCGGCTCATCCGTAGCGGATGCGGCGCAGATCCGAAAGACCAGGGCTATCGTGGAAGCAGACGCGACGCGGCGTTTTGTCGTGGTATCCGGACCCGGGAAACGTTCGAAGGAAGACGAAAAGATCACCGATTTGCTGTACCGGTTTAAAGATCTGGCCGCCGCGGGACAGATATATGAAGCGGAAAAAATATTTTCGATCATCGAAGCGCGGTTTCTGGGCTTGGAAACAGAGCTCGGAGTGGCGGTTGATATGGGGGGCCTTCTCACGGAGATCCGGGAAAGGCTCACGGCCGGCGCTTCGCGGGATTACGCGGCAAGCCGCGGGGAATACCTGAACGCGCGCCTGATCGCCGCTTTCTACGGATACGATTTTGTGGACGCCGAGGGCGTCGTGCTCTTTGACCGGAGCGGCAATTTTCTCGCGGACGAAACGGACGCCGCGTTGTCAAACGAACTCGCAAGGCACAGCCGCGCGGTGATTCCCGGTTTTTACGGCACCCTGCCGGACGGGGAGATCAAGACCTTCTCGCGCGGCGGCTCGGATATCACGGGCGCGATCGTCGCGCGGGCCGCGAAAGCCGACCTGTACGAAAACTGGACCGACGTCTCCGGCTTCCTCATGACGGATCCGCGCATCGTCGAGAACCCTATGCCGATCCCGCTCCTCACCTACCGGGAGCAGCGCGAACTCTCCGCGATGGGCGCTTCCGTGCTGCACGAAGACGCGATCACGCCCGCGCGCATCGGCGGCATCCCGATTCAGATCAGGAACACAAACGCGCCCGAAGACGCGGGCACAAGGATCGTCCGCGACGACGATCCCGAAGCGCTCGCCGCCGGCCTCAAAGGAATCACCGGCAAGAAAGGATTTATGATTCTGCGGCTGTACAAAAACGCGGCGGGGCCGAAGCTCCCGCTGCTCGCGCGGCTTCTCGTGCTCACGGCCCGCGCGGGCCTTTCCGTTGAATCCGCGCCGGGCGGCATCGATACGCTCGCGCTCGTCCTTTCCGGAACACCGGATCAGGCGGCGCTGGAGGCGTTCGCAAAAAGCGTGATCGACGAGCTCGCTCCGGACCATCTGGAGATCCGCAAAGAAGTGACGCTTCTCGCGGCGGTCGGGAACGGCATCCCCGCGGACGGGAGGATCGCCGCCGATATAACGCGCGCGCTTGAGAAAGCAAGCATCCGTCCGCTCCTGCTTGAAGCCGGCGCAAACGACACCTGCGTTCTCACCGGTGTGGATGACGAAGAATACGAGACGGCGCTGCGGGCGGTCTACGACGCGCTCACTCAGCCGCCGGCGTTCGCCAGCCCGTTCTAAGGGAACGCTGACAATCAGCCTTAATGACAGGAATTTAGCAGATTCATAGCACAAATTGACGGTTATGTATGTTCTGTGACCGGATTTCGCCGTTTTTTTGCCATTTATCGGTTATTTTGGCTCAATAACCACCAGAAACCTGTGTGCAGATATACATAACCGTCAATTTGTGCTTGTAACACGAGAATTTCCGGAAACCAGATATGCTTATACGCGCGCAACGCCGCTCTTCCTGGCGGCGTCGGCCACGGCGCTTGCAACCGCGGTTTTCACGCGCGGCTCAAAAGGCGCCGGAAGGATATAGTCCGGCGTGAGTTCCGTGTCCGAAACCAGGCCCGCGAGCGCGTAAGCCGCCGCGATCTTCATTTCGTCGTTGATGTCGCGCGCGCGTACGTCGAGCGCGCCGCGGAAGATACCCGGAAAAGCCAGGACGTTGTTGATCTGGTTCGCAAAATCGCTGCGGCCCGTGCCGATCACAGCCGCGCCCGCCTCCCGCGCAAGATCCGGCATGATTTCAGGGACCGGGTTCGCCATCGGGAAGAGAATAGGGTCCTTCGCCATGCTGCGCACCATCTCCGGCGTCACGAGCCCCGGCGAAGAGACGCCGATAAATACGTCCGCCCCCCGGATAACGTCCGCAAGCGCGCCCTTTCGCCCCTGAAGATTGCTGATTTCGGCAATCCGGGCCTTCTCCGGATTCAGGCCGCCCCGGCCTTTATAGATCGCGCCCGCACGGTCGCAGAGGACGACGTCCTTCAGGCCGAGCGCCAGGAGCAGGCGGATGACGGCCACCCCCGCCGCGCCCGCGCCGCTTGTCACGATGCTGATTTCGTCAAGGTGTTTGCCCGTCAGCTTCAGCGCGTTCACGAGGGCCGCGAGCACGACAACCGCCGTACCGTGCTGATCGTCGTGAAAGATCGGAATATCGCAGCTCTCCTTGAGCCGGCGCTCGATCTCGAAACAGCGCGGCGCTGAGATATCCTCCAAATTGACGCCGCCGAAACTGCCCGCAAGCAGCGTCACAACGTTCACGATATCATCCACTTCCTTGCTGCGCACGCAAAGCGGCACCGCGTCCACGCCGCCGAACGCCTTGAACAGCACGCATTTGCCTTCCATAACCGGCATCCCCGCCTCGGGGCCGATATCGCCAAGGCCAAGTACCGCGGTGCCGTCCGTCACGACCGCGATCGTGTTCCAGCGGCCTGTCAGTTCATAACTCAGGTCCACATCCTTTTGAATCTCCAGACAGGGCTGCGCTACGCCGGGCGTATAGGCGATCGAGAGATCTTCCTTCGAAGCCACCGCCATTTTGGGCACAATGTCCAGTTTCCCGCGCCATTCATAATGTTTTTCAAGCGATACCTTTGCGTAGTCCATGGTTGTTCTCCTGCACATAATAGTACATATTAGTTTTGTGGAATCTACTGTCTCACAAAATGAAAACGGCGTCAATCTTTAGTAGAATAGGGCCAAAATCTTTTTTTATCCGTGTTTTCTATCGGTTAAACAGGATCCCCAGCCCCGGTATCTTATCATGCACATTCAGCTTTCTGAGCGACCCCCACAACCCGCATTGGTTGCTTGAAAAAGCCGGCTTTTTCAAGTCATTTTCAAGCTTTTCGAGAATACCCAATACATGTAGGCCTGTGCAACTCACAAAAGTTGCGTCGGCCTCAGGGCTGTCAGACGCAATTGCGTATCGATACATATCCCCGGCGGGAATCTTCGGCACATCCTGCGCCACTTTCAGGAGTGACCCGCTTATCCCCGTAACTTTAATTCCACAACCTTCAAAAAAAGCGCATTCCAGTTTATTGATTTCATCAGAATAGGGAGTTACAATATTGACACTTTTGATATTCAGTTCCCTCATCGCTTCAAGTACACATGTCGATGTCGTTGTGACGGGTTTCTTTGTCAAAGCCTCCAATTGGTCAATGATTTTTTTATCATATTCGCTCCCATCCATAAAGCTTCCGGCGGTGCAGCTGAAGATTATCACATCAACTTCGGAACTCTCCGCCAGCATCAGCGCCGCATCATTAATGTAGCTCCTCATCTTGTTGATCCCTTCATAGGAAATACCGAACAGCGGAATCCTTGTCGTCAACACAGCAACACCTTCCGGGGCATACCGGTTGAATTCCTGTTCTGTTGAACTTCCAGGCGATGGGGTTATCAACCCTATTCTGCCTCGCCAGCCATCGATAAATGTTTTATATGCCATTTCGACCTCCATCCCGCCGCAAACTGCGAATTAAATAACCTGAACGATTCACTCATCCTGATTTCTTCTATTGTTTACGTCATTTTTTCTCTTTAGCCTCTCAAACTGGTGAAAATTCTATCACACGCCTTATATCCAATTCATTATGTCTTTTGCACAAATGAACAAGGTATTATTTTCATTTATGAATAATGAATCCTCTATTAAACCGTGATAGTGTGATTTTTACATAGATAGAACAGGAAGGAGTATCTGTGCGGAAAGCAAATATTGCTTTTGGTGTGAATGAATAACAGATCTGATTTATTTGATAGGAAAGGAGCAACTTACATGAGCACGTTAAACGACGAGCAACGAGCGCTTAATTTACTCGGTCGAATTGAGCGGTTGCCGTATTCAAGATGGTCGGTCAAATTCAGGATATGGGTCGGCACCGCAACGTTCTTTGATGCGTTGGACGCCCTGATGATTGCTTATATCATGCCGGTCCTTATCCCGTTGTGGCATATTTCACCCGCGGCCATCGGCCCGCTGCTTTCGATTTCTTACGTCGGGCAGCTGATCGGCGCCGTTGTATTCGGGTTTGTATCCGAAAAGATCGGACGCAAAAAGACGTTGATCGTTTGCATCCTGATCATGGGTGTTATGTCCCTGGTTTGTACTTTTGCAACCGGATATACGTTCTTATTGATCGCGAGGTTTATTCAGGGCTTCGGACTGGGCGGCGAGGTCCCGATTGCCGGGACCTATGTCAGCGAATGGACCAAAGCAAAAGGCCGCGGGCCCTTCGTCGTTTTGTATGAATCCGTCTTCATTATCGGTCTTGTCGGGACCGCGGCTCTCGCCGCTTTCCTCATTCCGGTTGCGGGTTGGCAAATCATGTTCATCATCGGCTTCGTTCCCGCGGTTATTGTCCCCATCATGCTGAGGAAATATCCGGAATCCCCCCGCTTCCTGATCACCAAAGGCAGACTGGATGAAGCCGAGGCGGCGATCGTCCATGTGGAGGAAATCACAAGGGATGTTTATAAAAAGGAACTGCCAGATCCCGTTCCGGTTGAAGCGGCCAACCTCACGAAAAAAACGCGTTTTTCGGAATTGTTCAGTAAAATGTATATCCGAAGGACGATCGCGGTCTGGCTTCTGTGGTTCTGTTTCTATTTCATCAACTACAGTATCCAGACATGGCTTCCGACGCTGTATACAAGTCAATTCGGCGTCCCCTACCAGGAGTCCCTGTTCAGAAGCATGGCGGTCAACGTCATCTCGTTCGCCGCGACGATCCTTGTGGGCTTGTTCATCGACAAGATCGGAAGAAGGCCGGCGTTCATGATCTGCTTCAGCGGCGTCATCGTGATCACCCTTTTGCTCTTCATCACCGGCGTCGGCAGCGCGAACACGCTGTTCATATACACCTGCTTGTATGGGTTGTTCACTCCGATCGCGGCGCTTCTGGTGCTCTACTCCCCCGAACTCTATCCGACCCGTATGCGCGCACTCGGCAACAGCACGGCGACAGCTTGGCAGAGGCTTGCATCCGCTATCGGCCCCACAATTGTAGGGATACTGGTTGCTCAATATTCGATGGGCATCATGTTCGGCGTACTGGGCATATTCGCGGTAATCGGCCTTGTCGTCACGATCTTCGTGGCCATCGAGACAAAGAACAGGGTTCTGGAGGAAGTATCGCCGTAAAGAGTCATTCCCGATTCAATCCGGTAGAAACAATGATAAATCTATGTCAGAAAGGATATGGTGCAAAATATGGGTGTTGATTTACTAATTAAAAACGGCAAGGTCTATACGGAGGACAGCGGGTTTTGTATGCTCGATGTCGGCGTGACAGGCGAAAAGATCGCGTTTTTGGCCGAACCCGGCGCAGTCAAAGACGAAGACGCCGGCAGAGTTATCGACGCCACGGGCAAACATGTCCTGCCCGGCATCATCGACTGGCACACACATGTAAGAGAGCCGGGGTTTGAACACAAAGAAGACTATCTGACAGGAACCCAAGCCGCCGCGCACGGCGGCGTCACGATGGTTTGTCCGCAGCCGAATCTGGATCCCGCGCCGCGTACGCTTGAAGCCTACAAGCTGCAAATTGATCTTGCCTCGGAAAAGGCCGTCGTTGATTTTCATCCGATCCCCAGCCCGCTCGGGTTCAAGGAAGGCGAAGTGGAGAAGATCGCCGATTACGGCGCCGCGTGGTTCAAAATCTTTCAGAAAGTGGACAAATACCCTTACGCGACCGCGGCCGGAACCTGCGACACTTCAGAGATTCTCGGAGCGTTTAAGGCCGTTGCGGCGGCTGACAGATGGTGTTCGGTACATCCGTGGGACAAATGGTTCCACGATGCCGCGACGCAAAGCGTGCGCGATGAAGGCCTGCCCATGGTG
>WRFF01000057.1 GCA_009778945.1 Clostridiales bacterium
ACGAGCGTCAGGATCGAAGCGATAAAGGGGTTGTTCACCGTCATATGGAAAAGCCCGTACATCGCGACGAGAATGGCAACGTCATGAAAGGTCGTAATAGTCGCGGCTAAGCCAAATTTAAACTGGAACCGTATGACAATATAGAGCAGCATAAAGACTGCGGCAAGCGCAATAGACAAAATCGCGTTGTTCGTCAGCGTCTGGCCTACGGAGGGGCCAAACTGCTCAAAGGTCTGCAGCGCGTCCGCCTTTACGCCGAAATCCTTTTCAAAATAGGACATGATCCGATCGCGGTCCGCAGCCGTCAGCGCCTGTGTCGTCTTGATTACGACGCCCTCCTGGTTGGTGCCGAAACTCGTGATATCGGCGTTCGTCACGCCGCCTTTTGCCAAAGTCCCCGCTACTTGTGCTGTCGTAACCCGCTGTCCGAGGTCAATCTGGAGCATGGTGCCGCCCGTAAAGTCTATGCCCATATTGAAGCCGCGCCCGAAGCCGACGCTGAGCCCCACCGCAAGAATGATAATCGAAATCGTATAGAAAACACGGCGGTGTTTGATAAAGTGGAAAGTCCGGGGCAGATGCGCGAGGATCGGCTTCTTCCCATCCTGTACGCCGAGCCAACCGCGGTTCACGATGGCGGGGCTGTCTTCAAACGCGTTCACAAAGACACTTGTGATGACAAGGCCTGTGAAAAGCCCCAGCACGATACCGATGATCAGCGTGAGCGCAAAGCCCTTGACATCGCCGTCGCCGAAGACATACAGCACGATGCCCGCGATCAGTGTGGTCAGCTGGCTGTCGAACACGGTGTGTATCGCCTTTCTGAATCCAGACCGTGTGGATATCTTCAGGGATTTTCCGTCCCATACCTCATCCTTTATTCGCGAAAATACAATGACGTTGGTATCAACCGCCATTCCGACAGACAGGAAGATGCCCGCAATTCCGGGCAGTGTCAGCACCCCTCCCAATCCGACAATCGCCCAAAACAGGAGCGGCACAAAGAGAAGCAGTGAAATACACGCGCCGAGCCCCATAAACCGGAACATAAAGAGCATAAGCGCGAAGACAAGAAGGATGCCGATGGCGCCGCCGAGTATCGATTCCTGGAAAGCGCCCATACCGATCGTCGCGCCGATGGCGGAACTTTCTACTTCTTTCAATTGAACAGGCAGCGAGCCGCCGCGGATCAGCGCGGCAAGCTCAGTCGCTTGCTGCTGTGTGAAATTGCCGGTGATTTCGACGTTTCCGCCGCTGATGCCGTCCTGTTGCGGTACCGGCGCCGAGATGATTTGGTTATCGAGCATAATGACAACGGACCTGTTGCTAATCGGGTTCTTGTCAGTGTCGGTGCGGATATTGCCGTCCGAATCGCGCATAAGCTGCGCGTCTGTTATGCCGCCTTCATAGGCGATTTTCGTCGCCTGATAGAACCCGTCCGCACCCGCGCTGTTGAACGTAAGGTCGACTTTATAGCCGCCTTTCTGTGTGTCCTGGGCGGCGGTGCTGCTCGTCACCTGATCGCCTTTTACAAAGACTTTGCCGTCCGCCGTCATAAACTGCAGCTGCGCCGTCTGCCCGATCGTCTGGATCGCGGCTTCAGGATCCGTCACGCCCGGCATTTCCACACGGATACGGTTGTTGCCTTCGACGGTGATGACCGGCTGGGAAAGCCCCATCGCATTGACGCGCCGTTCGATGACCGCCTGGGTCTGCTGCATCAG
The DNA here is from genome assembly GCA_009778945.1 of Clostridiales bacterium. GTDB lineage: Bacteria > Bacillota > Clostridia > Peptostreptococcales > Anaerovoracaceae > WRFF01. The sequence continues at coordinate 1,725 of WRFF01000057.1, forward strand.
CTGTGACAGTTCCGCACCGGTTTTATTGGTTTCCGCCTGCATGACGACATACACGCCGCCGGAGATATCGAGCCCGAGCTTGATATCTTTTTGAATCGGCCCGACAGGCCCTATTCCAACGATTGTGACAAACCAGATGACCGCAATGACGACTCCCAGTACGATCGCATAAACTTTTCTCTTCATATTAACGTCCTATATCCCGTTTTAAATTACGCCTTATTTTTCGTCCTCAATCTCTTCTTCCGCTTCGTCGGCTTCCGCCTCGGTTTCGAACGTATCTTCGGATTCCGTATCCTCCACCGGCACGGGGGCCGGCGCGGCTTTTTTCTGCTGCAGTTTTTTCGGCTTTTTGGGGGCCTCCTCCACGACTTCGTCCTCATCGTCGTCTTCTATCAGGACCTGAGGTTTGCTCGCCTTCTTCGGCGCCGACTCGTCAATCTTCGAAATGCCCCAACGCATGATGTCCAGCTTGGTCTTGTCCGCGCCGACCGCGATCGTGACCACATCCTCGTGGATACGGATCACACGCCCGCGGAAACCGCCGATTGTCGTCACCCAGTCACCCAGTTGCACGCCGCTTCGCATTTCATTGACCTGTTTGGTCTTTTTCTGCTGCGGACGGATCAGAAGGAAATACATCACCACAACAATCAGAATCAGCGGGAGAAAAGCCATAAGGCTGCTCGACGAACTGCCGCTTGAGGTACCGCCGGTGGTTGTCCCCATGGCGCAGCCCGACATGACGATTGCGATCAGAGCCGCCAAAGCCGCAAGCGCGATGACGTTTCGTTTCAGACCTTTGAACATAATATTTAATCTCCTTAAATCCATTTCCGATAACTTTCAGATGATACCCTTCCGCGCACGAAAATACAAAGACCCCGTGGACGTACTTATGTATTCTATCATGATTAAAACCGATTGGACAAGACCGCGGGCTCTTTCTTTTTCGTTTTAAAGAACGGGACAAAAACGAGCGAGGCCAGCCCTATGACAGCGCAGGTAAAAATGGTGAATTGGATAGCCAGGACATAATTTTGCGCGTAAACGCCCTGGAGAATTGTAGTCATGGCCTGTGTTGCGGCATCCGCCGCCGACAATCCCTGGCTTATAAATTGCGCTGTCAATTTTTGGACCGCATCCATAAGCGGAAGGTTGAACGGCGTAAGCTGCGAAGTGGCGCCCGCGTAGTTATAGTTAAATCTATTTGTGATCAGCATCGTCACCGAAGCGACCACGGCCGAACTGCTGAACTGCTGGATGAACATCTGCATGGCGCTCGCCCTTTGGGACTCCTTCGGCCCGATTTCCGTAAGGCCCAGCGTCCTGGCGGGCATCATCGCGATTCCGAGCCCGATATTCCGGATGGACGACATGATGATGATATCTGTGACCGAAGCGTTGATATTCATGAGAGTCGAAATGGCGAACGTCGCTACGCCACAGACGATGATCCCGCCTGCGATGATCCATTTCGTGCCTTTTTCGCCGAGCGTGTCCGACAGCTTGCCCGCGATCGGCATGGCCACCGCCATTACCAGGGATGACGGAAGAAGGGTTTCGCCGGACTGCAGGGCCGACAGGCCCTTGAAATTCTGCAGGAACACCGGAAGCGTATAGCTCATGCTGATCATCATGAGCATCATAAAGACCGTGAGGACAAGGCTCAGCGTGAAATTTGCGTCCTTCAGGAGGCGAAGATCAAGCAGCGGGGCGTCGGTATAGAGCTCGTTCACAATGAAGAACGCGAGCGCGCCGACCCCGATAATAGTCATATAGACATATATAGGGTTATTCCAGTCGATGCTTTGATTTTTCCCGAGCAGATAGATGAGAAAACTGGTTCCGATTCCGGAGGAAATAAAGCCGAGTATATCAAATTTCGGAAACGGGTTCCGCTTGCTGAACTTGAAAAATATCGTCGCAAGAAGCACCGCGACAATCCCGATGGGAATATTGACGTAGAAAATAAACCGCCACCCCAGATACTCCACGATATAACCGCCGAGCGTGGGCCCGAAAGCCGGGGCCGCCATCGCGGCTATGCCGAATACGCCAAACGCTACGCCTCGTTTCGACGGCGGGAAGGAAGAGATGATCATGCCCATGCCGATCGGCGTCATCATGCCCCCGCCTATGGCCTGCAGGATCCGGAAGACAATCATCGTATTCAGGCTCCAGGCGAAGCCGCACAGGAAAGAACTGCTCGTGAAGATGATCATCGCGACCATATAGAGCCGCTCGCTTCCGAACACTTTCGACAGGTAAGGCGTGAGCGGAATAATGATCGCCATCGCCAGCATATAGGCCGTCGTGATCCACTGGACCGAGCTCAGCGCCACTCCGAATACGTTCATGATGGTGGGCAGCGCAACGCTTACGACCGTACTGTCGATGATGGACATAAAGGTGCCCAGTATAACGACCGCTAAAGTCGACCAGGCTTTTGCGGGATCGAAATTTAACTCATCCACAATGATTTCCCTACTTGATATGGATGCTGACGGTTGCGTTCGCGCCGATCAGCAGGCCGTCATACTCCTGGACGAACTGTATCTTAACGGGAGTATACTGCGTTTCTTTCACGAAAGTGCCGCTGGAGGTCGAAGGTACGATGGAGAACGCGGACAGCGTCGCGCTTCCGATGGCCGTAACTTTGCCGTAAAATTTCTGGCTGCCGAACTGGTCGATGGTTATGTCCACGTTCTGGCCGAGTTTGAGCTTGTTGACAACTTTCTCATCGATATTCGCCGTGACATACATGTCGTTATCCTGTGAGACGTAAGCGATCGTCTGGCCCGCCGAAATCATCTGCCCCGGCGCTCCAAGCGTTTTCAGCACTGTCCCGTTGATTGTCGACCGCACATTGGAGTTGTCGATCTGAGAGCTGTCCGCGGCGGACGGGTCTATTTGCATAAGCACGTCGCCCGTACGAACGTAATCCCCCTGCTTCACATTGACGCTGAGAATATTTCCCGACATTTTGGACACCATGGTGACCATGTCGCACTGTACGGAAGCGTTGTTTGTTTTAACAAAATTGCTGCTTTGGTAATTGAAATAAAAATAGACGCCGACTACCGCAATAACTACGACCGCAGCGATCGCAATCAATACCGGTTTCCCGGGTTTTTTTCTGGTTTTGGCCGTTTCCGTTTCTGTCGTTTCAGCCAGCTCTGTCGTTTCGTTTATCAGTTCTGCCATTCCGTAAGTCTCCCTTATTTCGTCTTTATTGGATCGCCGTCTTTCAGCATGTTGGCGCCTGTCGTCACGATCTGCGTGCCCGCTGTCAATGTGCCGCTGACGGGAGCGATGGAAATTTGATCCGCATTCCTGCCCAGCACCTTGACTGGGATTTTTTTCGCCGTATTGTTGTCAGCGACAAAGATATAGGCGTCCCGGCCCGAGGTCACGACCGAATCGGGAGGGACAATGAGGCTTTGCGTTTGGCTCGCCACAAGAACCATATTGGCGGTCATGCCTTGCTTGAAGAGACTGTCCTTATTGTCAACCGTCACCTGAACCATAAAGAGGCCTGCGGCGTTGGCGGCGCTCGACAAAGTCGTGATCTGCGTCTGGATCGCGGAACCGTCTGAGGTAAACACCTGCGCGTCCCCTCCGATCGCCAGCTTGTCGATCTCGTCCTTCGGAACGGAGGTGCTGACAATCACCTGGTCAAGGTTCGATACGGTATAGGCGGGCATCGTCTGCCCCGCCATTCCGCCGGTCACGATGTTTTTGCTGACCACAACGCCGCTGATAGGCGAAGTCACCGTATAGTCGTTTTTCGTATTCTTCAGTGTCTGAAGCTGTTGCTGCGCCTGTTGCAAGGGATCCTGCGCCTGGAGGGAGTCCACCTGCGCCTGCGCGGCGTGATAGGCGGCGACCAACTGGTCATGCACCTGAGGAGATGTCCCTTCCGGCGGATAGGTCGCGGCCAAAAGCGCCTGATCACGCGCGCCCTCCGCCTGCGAAAGCGCGAGAGACTTCTGTGTCGAGCCGGTGGAAATCGAAGCCTGTAAGTCGGAGATTTGCTTATCGATATCCGTCGTATCCAGTTGGAAAAGCGGCTGGCCCGCACTGACGTTGTCTCCGACCGCCACGAAAGCCTGTTCCACTGTACCCGGGTATTTCGGGATGACGTCCACCTGGGTCTGCGACAGTACCTCGCCGACCGTTGAGTACCCGTCGGCAAACGTGCCGCTCTTTAAAGCGGCCGTGTCCACGGATATCGCCGGCATACCTGTGCTCGCGCAGCCGCTCAGCAAACTGACGCATACGATTGCGCCGATGCATACCAGTAGTTTTTTCAAAATAAATAATGCTCCCTTCATGTCCTATATTATTTGTTTACCAGGCGGTCGGTCATTGCCAACGCCTTTCGTTGATGATTTTCGGAGCGAATTCTATGAGCCGTCCCATAATACGCACAAAAGCTTCCGCATCCTGTTCCCCGAGAAATTGCAGCATATCGACGTACACGTCCTTCGCGTTTTGAAAATTTTTCCGCGCTTGCTCCAGCCCGTCTTCCGTCAGGTCCACGATGATTTGACGGCGGTCGTCGGAGTCAATTCTTCGGGTGATGAAGCCTTTCTTTTCAAGGCCGTTCAGAATTACCGCAACCCTGGCGGAACTGACGGCCATTTTGTCGCTTATTTCGCACGGCGAAACTCCGCCGCCCATTTTTTCGAGATAAATGAGAGCCACCGTCTCACCCCGCAAGCCCTCGGTAAACAGCCCTTGTTTTTCTTGATGCAGTTTAAATATTTTGCTTAAAAATTCTTCCGCTACCAGTTCATAGTCCACTATTTCACCGCGTTACCTATATCTATTAATTAATAACACCATTAGCATTATAGACCGATTCATCCTTTTGTCAAGAGGAATGATTTGGGAAAGTCACCGGACGAGAGCAAAGGACAGGTCGCCGCTGACGCAGAGCCGATCCTCGACAAAACCCTCGGATTTTATGAAATAAAAAGAGGAGCGGGCTTTCGTTATGCGGCTTTTGAGCACCACCTTATCTCCCGGCAGTACCTTGTTTTTGAATTTGATATTGTCCATTCCCGTGAAATACGGCGTCGCCCCGGCGATGGCGTCCTGGATCAGCACGCAGGCCGACTGGCCCATCATCTCACAGAGGATCACGCCGGGGACCACGGGGTTGCCCGGGAAATGCCCCTGCAGGAAAAATTCATCTCCGCGGACGGTATAGGATGCGGTCGCCTCCTCGCCGTCCGACGCGGCCTCGTCCAAAAGCAGCATAGGCTCCCGGTGGGGCAGCAGTTTTTTCAGTTCTTCACGATCCATGTTATGTATCCAGTCCTTCCATTTCCATTTTCTTCGTCGAATTTTACACCCATTCTATTTCCAGTTCAATATTGCGGAACCGTAGGTCAGGCCCGCGCCGAAAGCGCTCAGGAACAGCGTTTGCCCCGGTTTGACGGCGCCCTCTTCCAACAGCTCGTCCAGCAGGATCGGGATGGAGGCCGACGAGGTATTGCCGTAGCGCATCACATTCTTGGGGAATTTTTCTTCCGGCTGTCCCAGCTTTTCGCGGACGTAATCCACAATGCGGCCGTTGGCCTGATGGATCAGGAACAGGTCGATATCCTCGGAGGAAAAGCCTGTCTGCTTAAAAGCCCGTGTGATCTCCGCTTCCAGGACCCGGGTCGCGAACTTGAAAACCCGCCTTCCGTCCATATGCAGGACTTCCGGCACGGGGGGCCGGTCGGTGAAAGGGTTGTTGCCGATGGAGATAGGCCGGTTCAGCGGCGTCGGGTCGCCTTCGGTGCCCAGATGCAGATACCGAAGCGAATCCCCTTTGCCGAGGACGGCGGCCCCGGCCCCGTCCCCAAAGAGCACGCAGATGCTGCGGTGGTTCCAGTCCACCCAGGACGACATGCGTTCCAGGCCGATCACCAGGATCTTCTCGGCGCGGCCGCTGTCGAAATGCGCGGCGGCCATGGAAAGCGAGTACAGAAACCCGACGCAGCCGGCGTTCAGGTCCATCGAAGGACAGGTCGCGCCGATCCGCCCCGCGACACAGCACGCCAGCGACGGGGTGACGTAGTCGCCGCCGATCGTAGAGCACAGGATCAAATCCAGTTCGGCAGGTAAAACACCCGCTTTTTTCATCGCCTGCTCGGCGGCCGTGACCGCCAGGTCCGTCGCGGTTTCGGTACGGCAGACCCTCCGGCTGCGGATGCCCGTGCGGGAAACGATCCATTCGTCCGAAGTATCCAGAAATTCGGCCATCCGTTGGTTCTCTATAATCTGTTCGGGAAGGCCGCGGCCGGTCCCGATGATTTCAAAGCTCATGTTACCTCCAAATAAATTCTCCCGATTCCTTTTTTGCGTTTTTATACTATCCGAATTTTCCGGATTTCGCCGGGCTCCCAGCCAAAATAAATGCTTTTTGTGAATAATTTCCGCACGCCCCATCCGTTTTGATGTTTTCAGATATTTTCACTTGATTTTCTATAATTCCAGAGTATAATTATGAATATTTAGAATATATGAGCGGAGAGGTGAAAGCATTGAAAATATCCACAAAGGGAAGATATGGGCTCAGGATGATGATTGATATAGCAGAGCACGATAACGGCGAATGGGTCACGATAAAAGAGATTTCCAGGCGCCAGGGGATTTCGATGAAATATTTAGAGCAGATTGCGCCCCGCCTGACCCACGCCAGCCTGCTTCGGAGCGAGCGGGGTTCGCAGGGAGGGTACAGGCTCATGAAGATGCCGTGGCAGTATACGGCAGGAGAAATTCTGCGCGCGACCGAGGGGGAACTTACTCCCATATCTTACATCGATGATGACGTAATTCTATGTGAGCGCAACGACATATGCAGCACCTTTGAGTTTTGGAAAGGACTCGGCGAAGCGATCGACGACTATGTGGATTCTATCTCTTTACAGGAGATGATTTCAAACCGTTAATTCAAACAGCATCCATGAAAATTTCACGGAGGGGATCAACAAAGTATGCGTTATGGATCAACCGCCGAATATCCTTTGTTTTTTGAGACAGCGTCATAAAGGGCGTTCGTCATGATTGTCCCATCGTGCATCACCCAGATAACGCCGGCCCCATACTTTTCCGCCAGCGCTTCGCCCTTGTTTTGCGGCAGGATGTCCAGCGGAGTGGAAAGCATGTCCGCTATTCCCGAGTCCGGATAAATAACCGTCACCGCTTCGTACAGGTTTGCCGGCATCAGAGACGCCGGGTCGATGACGTGATTATAGCGTACGCCGTTTACGGTATAAAATCTTTGGTAGTCCCCGCTTGAGACCACCGCCATATTGTCGACATAGACAATATCCAGGATATTGTTTGTGCCGTCGATATCCTCAAACGGATTCTGTATGCCTATACCCCATCTGGCTCTGACACCGTCAAGCGGCTTTCCCACCGTCAAAACGTTCCCACCGCAGTCAATGATGCACGAATCAAAACCGATAGACCGCGCGTAGCCTGCGGCAAGCTGTACCGCGTAACCCTTGCCTGTCGCCCCGAGGTCGATAGACGCGTTTTTATCTTTAATGAAAACCGTACTTGCGCTTTTATCTACGACTATGTTGCGAATGTCGGTATATTGGTTGGCCGCCCGAAGCTGCTCCATCGAAGGGACGGCTGCGGTATCGGGGGATTTGTTCCCCGCGGTCCGGTAATCGGCCCATACGGCAAGAACCGGACCCAAGCCAATGTTCAGGGCCCCTTCAGTTTTTGTATATGCCTCTACGGAAAACTGAATGAGGTTGAGCAAATCCGAATCCACTTTCACCGGGGTTATGCCGGCGTTATCGTTGATGGTTTTCGCGTTGTTCAAACCCGGATAGTTATTGTATATATCATAATCATG
>WRFF01000058.1 GCA_009778945.1 Clostridiales bacterium
AAGGCCCACCACTATGAAAAACCGTTAGAATTTTAATAATTCTTTCGGTTTTCTTGATAGGGACAGGAGAAACAATGGCAAGGCGGATTATTGCGATTCTTACGATTCTGATATTGGGCGTGACGGTATTTTCAGCCTGCGGAAAAACAGGAGGCGGGGCGGCGGCCTTCAACACAGGCGCCTGGATGGACGACAAGGCGAACGCGATGCAGTTTCAGTATATCGCTGTCTACGACGGCGACGCCTATTCCGCGGCGGACGAAGCCGACCAGCAATGGATACTCAGCGCGCTGAAGGACGTGAATTTCGACCCCATAGGAGAGATCAGCGATATGCGGCCCGATTTTGCGTTCGCCATGAACGAGCCGTTTTTGTTTTTCGGGTTTACCGAATCGGGCGCGCTGATCGTAAAGGAGCCGAAGGAGACAAGCTACGCATATTATGAGGCAAAAGCGGAGACGTACCCTCAGCTGTCGACGCTTCGGGCCCGCCTTGACGAAATGCGTCAGGCCAACGCGCAGCCCGGCCTCATTGTGGGCGGCTACAGCGCGGACAGGGACGTGACGCCGGATGACCTGGGAATTTTCCGCCTGGCTATGAAAGGCGCGGGTGCGGACGTGTCCTACGAGCCGACCAGGGTGGCGACCCAGGTGGTGGCGGGCCTGAACTATCGTTTCACCGCGACAGCGACGCCCCGTACGGGACCCTCGGGAACGTATACGGTACAGATCACCATCTTCAAGCCCTTGCAGGGCGACCCGCAACTGACGAACATTGTGAGAGTGCAGTAAGGCCTTTCCTCCTTCATTTTTTGTGAGGCGTTGATGGAAAGGCTGGGGCCGCCGCAGGGCGGCGAAGAAAATCTGCTCCGGAAACTGGTCCGCGTGGGGCTGCCCATCGCGGGGCAGAGCCTGTTTGCGTCTTCCCTGTCGCTCATAGACAATCTGATGGTCGGGCACCTCGGCGAGGCGGAACTTGCCACGGTTGGGCTCGCCGGGCAATTTAGTTTCGTATTTTGGATGGTGCTGTATGGGTTTACGGGCGGTACGATCACCTATATGGCGCAGTTCTTCGGAAAGAAAGACATGGCGAGTATCCGCCGGGTTATCGGGATCTCGGCTACTTTTTCGTTTGCGATCGGCGTCGTTTTTTTCTGTGTCAGCTTCTTCGCGCCGGGCGCTGTCATGGGGATCTTTACGAATATCCCGGAAATCATCGAGATGGGCAAACCATTCGTGCACAGGACGGCCGTTATCTTCCTTACATTGGGCATTGTGGTGCCGCTGACCGCAAGCCTCAAGGCGACGCAGCAGACGCATATCCCGCTGAAGATCAGCGTTGTCGCTTTCTCCGTCAATACGGTTCTTGGCATCCTGCTCATCAACGGATTTTTTGGCGCCCCGAAGATGGGAATTATGGGTGCGGCGGCAGCGATCATTGTGTCCCGCTGCCTGGAGCTTGCGCTTTATCTGATCGTGATTTTCGTCAGGAAGAACGCAATCGCCGGCCCGCTGCGTGAATTTTTCGGCTGGACGCGGACGCTCGTCCTGCGTGTGCTCGCGAACGCCGTGCCGACGATGGCCAACGAAACGCTCTGGGCCGCAGGCACGGCGCTGTACAGCGCGGCGTACGGACGCATGGGCGTCACGGAATTCGCCGCCGTACAGGCCGGAAATACGATCTTCAATATCTTTTCGCTCGCCTGTTTTGCCATCGGGGATGCGATGCTCATCCTTTGCGGCGAGCAGCTCGGGCGCGAGGAAAAGAACGCGGCGTATGATACGGCAAAACGCATCCTGAAAATCGGGATGCTGATCGCCGCGGCCTGTGGCGCCGTTCTGATCGTGACCGCACAATTTTTAGTGAAACTATTTAATTTCACAGACCTCGGTGACCATTACGCGATCCTGATCCTCGTGGTCTACGGCGTGACGCTCTTTGTCAAGGTGCATAATGCTTCCATCGTCGTCGGCGCGCTGCGCGCGGGCGGCGATACGCGCGTCGGGATGTTGATTGACATAGGATCGGTCTGGTGCATCGGCGTGCCGCTTGCTTTCCTCGGCGCGCTCGTATTCGGCGTGCCTGTTTATATCGTCGTGCTCCTGGTACAGACGGAAGAGATCGTGAAATTTTTTGTCATGCGGTGGCGTTTCCGTTCGCGCATCTGGCTCAAGGATCTTGTGGAAGACCTATAAGGGAAACGCTGATTGAAGAAAAAAGAAAATAGCGGCCGGCGTTGTATATATACTATGGCGGGTCATGGGTGACGTCCGCCACAAACGCACAGATGAACATTTCGGTAGCCGAGCAGATCAAAGAAAAAGTAGATATCGTGGATGCGGTCGGCAGGGTTGTGGCTTTGAAAAAGCAGGGCCGCGCCTCGTCAGGGCTGTGTCCGTTTCATAATGAATCCGGCCCCTCGTTTTATGTGTACGAGGACAGCCAGTCTTACTATTGCTTTGGCTGCCGCGCTTACGGCGATGTTATCCGCTTTTACGAGCAATATTACCATTTGGACTTCCGGGACGCCTGTGAGCGCCTCGGCGCAGAATACGGAATTACGCTCGATTGGGGGCGCGGGCGGTTCGCGGCGGCGGATCGCCGCCGGGACGCGCTTTATGAGGTCAACGCGGAAGCTGCAAACCATTATTACCGCGCCATCCGCAAAGAAGGGAATCCCGGTCTCGTTTATCTGTTGGGCCGCGGGGTCGGCGCGGAAACGATTAAATCCTTCGGGATCGGTTACGCGGATGAGAGCGGCCGGTCGTTTGCAGGCGCGCTTGCGGGCGATGCGGAAAAGACGGCGGCGGCCCAGGAAGTCGGCCTGATCGACATGTATGGCGGAGAATACCGGGACAGGTACCGTGGGCGCGTGATGTTTCCGATTGTAAATACGCGCGGCAAAGTGATCGGTTTTGGCGGGCGCGATATCACGGGCGCGCCGAAAACGGCGAAATATATCAATTCCAAAGACTCACGGGCGTTTTCCAAAGGGAGCAATCTCTTCGCTTTGAACCGGGCGCAGAACAGCATTCGCGAGCATGGCTGCGCAATCCTCGTAGAGGGATATATGGATGCCATTGCGCTGCATGTACAGGGCGTGACCCATGCGGTCGCGCAGCTTGGCACGGCGCTGACGGCCCAGCAGGCCAGGCTCTTATCCCGGTATACGAAAAATATTATTCTGTCACTGGATAATGATGAGGCGGGACAAAAGGCCGCGGAGGAAAATGCGCGGATTCTGCGCGAAGCGGACTTGAAAGTGCGTGTGCTTACGCTGAACGATGCGAAGGACCCGGACGAGTATATCCGAAAATTCGGACGGGCGGCGTTTGACGCCGCGGCGAAAAGCGCGGCGCCTGTCACGGCGTTCCGGCTTGAACGGCTGCGCAGCCGGTTTGGGACGGGCGATCCCGAAAGTTTGTCGGATTTTCTGAAGGAAGCGGCCAAAATGCTCGCCGCGCTCGAACCGGTGGAGGCGGAGCTCTACGCAAAAAAACTGGCGCAGGATACGGGGATTTCGGAAGGCGCCATCCTTTCGCAGATCCGGCAGAACCGTCAAAAGGCGGAGGAAGCGCCGCGCGCCGTGCGCCGGCAGTCCGTACCGAAGCGACAGAACGGCGGAACTTATGACGCCTTGCTTGCGGAGATGTTGGCTTATCCGCTGAAATCGGCGCGGCATACCCCGCGCGTGGAAGCTTGCCGGCAGTTCTTTGCGGAATCGGTCTATGCGCCGATTTTTGCGGCGATTACCGACGCGGAACAAACCGCCTCGGGTGAAATCGATACGGAACGGCTGCGTGAGCTCCCCGCCGACGAGGATACCGCGCTGCTTGATACAGTGCTTCGATGTGCGGAACATCCGGGCGCCTGGTCGGAGCAGGCGCTCGAAGAATTGATCCGCAAGACGGAGGTCGAGATGCTGCGGCGCAAAGAGGCGGATCTGCGGGACGTTTTGGAGCAGGAAGAACCGGATGCGGAGATACTTTTAGAATTGGACGGGCTGTTGAAACGGATCAAGACACTGGAAGATGAAAACCGGCGGGCGACGGACAGCATCCCCGCTTGAGGCCGGCATGAAGAGAAAGGACGAAACACAAGTGAGTTTGGACGATGTGGATGCAAGAGAAATAAAATCGGTAGAAGAGTCGTTGGAGGATTTCCTCCAAAAAGCGGTGCTTCGGGGATCTGTAAACGAGAATGAGATCTATGACAGCCTCAGTCAATATGAGGTTGACCCGGATCAATACGACCTGTTCTTTGAACGCCTGACGGCAAGCGGCGTCGTGATTCATTCCGGCGACGATGAAGAACCGGAGGATTACGAACTGCGCGAATTGGAGGTCGAAAAGGAAGACGATCTGAAAAAGGACATCACTGCGGCCAAATTCGGGATTGAGCCTGCGCTGTCGCGTGAGATGTCCGTAGATGACCCCGTGCGCATGTACCTGAAGGAGATCGGGTCGGTGCCGCTGCTCACCGCGGATGAGGAAGTCGAACTTGCCAAACAGATGGAAGCCGGCATGCGGGCAAAGGAGGCGCTTGTGGAATCAAGCCTGCGGAAAGTCGTCGAAATCGCGAAAGCGCAAGCGGACGAGGAGAACGCTTTCACCGATTTGCTTCAGATCGGTGAGTACAGCCTTGTCGTTGCTGTCGAGCGTGCCGCGGACCTGAAAGACTCCACGTGGCTGGAGTCGTACGCGGTATTTCTGATCCAGCGCGCAATGGAGTACTACAAACAGGATCCGGAACATATTGCGCCGATCAATGCGTGTTACTGCGATTATTTGAACAAAAGGGTGCGTCTCCAGAGCGAATTGCTCAAAGGGTCGGCGTGCCTTGCGGACGACGAGAGCGTGCGGGAGCTCGAGAACCATACGGATCGTTCAAGCAAGGATGAGCGGGACAGCGTAAAGCACTATTTTGAAAAACTTAAGGAAGCGCTGCCGTTGGAGATCTTGGTAAAAGATGTGAACGCGCTTGAACGGGCGGGATTGATCGAAGAACGCCCGAACGCAAAGCGGCTTGCGGAGATGGCGAAAGAAAAGAGACCGGCGCGCCGCAGGAAGCTCGGCGCCGTGACAGGCCCAAAGGGCGTGAGGCTCGACGCCTTTCATAAGGATTATTTGAAGCGCGTTTCACAGACGCAGCCGATCGACGCGTTTACCGCACAGGGGCTGATTGAGGAGATGGAGATCGGCAGGCGCGCGCAGGAACGGCTCTGCGAAGCCAACCTTCGCCTTGTGGTCAGCATTGCGAAACGGTACATAGGGCGCGGGATGCTTTTTCCGGATCTGATTCAGGAGGGGAATTTCGGGCTGATTCGCGCGGTTGACAAATTTCAGTGGCAGAAAGGTTTCAAATTCAGCACCTACGCAACCTGGTGGATCCGCCAGGCTATCACGCGTGCGATCGCGGACCAGGCGCGCACGATCCGGATACCGGTGCATATGGTGGAGACGATCAATAAGCAGATCCGCGTTCAGCGGCAGCTCCTGCAGGAACTCGGGCGCGATCCGACGCCGGCGGAAATTGCGGAAGAGATGGATATCACCGAGACGAAGGTGCGTGAAATCCAAAAGATCTCACAGGAGCCGGTCTCGCTCGAAACGCCGATCGGCGAAGAGGAAGACAGCCATCTGGGGGATTTCATTCCGGACGAGGAAGTGCCTGCGCCGGACGTCGCGGCCTCGTATTCGCTGCTGAAGGAACAGTTGCGCGAGGTCCTCGATACGCTGACAGAACGGGAACGCAAGGTGCTGATCCTGCGCTTCGGGTTGGAGGACGGACGTCAGCGCACGCTCGAGGAAGTGGGCAAACGTTTCGATGTCACACGCGAACGTATCCGGCAGATCGAGGCGAAGGCGCTGCGCAAACTGCGGCATCCTTCGCGCAGTAAGAAGCTGCGGGATTATCTGGAATAGACGGGATTCTGCGGCGGATGAGGAAGAAACTATCTCCGCGCCTCCTCGCGATGGCGCATCATGTGAAGGCAGGCGAACGGATCGCCGATATCGGTTCGGACCACGCCTATCTGCCGCGGTATCTGGTCGCGGGCGGAATTTCACCGCATGCGATCCTGACGGATGCGCGCCCCGGGCCGCTTGCGCGGGCCAAGGCGGGCGCGGAGTTGGAGGCGCAGCCGGATCTTTTCGATTTGCGGCTTGGGGACGGCCTTGAACCGCTCCGGAACGGCGAAGTCGAAACAGTCGTTGTCGCGGGTATGGGAGGAGATACGATCGCGGCGATTCTTGCCGCCGATCCCGAAAAAGCGGGCAGCTTTCCCAAATATATCCTTCAGCCCCGTACAAAAACCGAAGTGCTGCGCGACTGGATCGCCCGGTCAGGGTGGTCGCTGCTTGCGGATGAGACGGTAGAGGAGCGGGGGCGCGCCTGCGTGATCCTTGTGGCGGCCCCAAAAAACGGGAATACGGGAAAGGCGGGGCCGAAGGCCGCAGTTTTTGGCAGTTAGGGCGATTATGACGGAAAAAGAACAGACAATAGAAGCGCTGCGCGCGGAAAACGCGCGGCTTACAGAGGAGATAGAGTCCCTGCGCAGAGAGAGCGTAACCGCTTTTTTGATCGGGGACGCCGTGGCGGACGGAATCTGCGTGACCGACGGGAACAGCGTTGTCACGCGCATCAACCGAGGGTACACGGAAATCACGGGGATCACAGAAGCGGATATCCTCGGGCGGAATGTGGAAGAACTTCTGCAGGAAGGGTATTTCTCCTGTGTGGTGTCCCCGGAAGTGGTCCGGCGCAAGGAAAAAGTCTCAGCCATGGCTGTTGTGCGCAAGAACAACAATCGCGTTCTCCTTGTCGGCACGCCGTTTATGGACGAGGACGGCGAGGTCGTGCGCGTTGTCACGGTGATGCGCAACCTGACGGAACTTTTGAAGCTCCGCGAGGAACTCGAAACAGCGGAGAAGAAAAAGGAGCAGTACAAGGCGCAGCTCAAGTCGCTGAAACAGGAACAAGGCGAGCGGGGATTTATCGCGGCGTCCGAGAGGATGCGTTATGTGAAGGAACTGATCGACCACGTTGCGCAGAGCGACGCGACGGTATTGATCACGGGCGAGACGGGAAGCGGAAAAGAAGTCGTGGCACGCGAGATATACAAACTCTCGGCGCGCAGCAACGGGCCTTATGTGAAGGTCAACTGCGCGGCGATCCCGGACGGGCTGCTTGAATCGGAGCTCTTCGGTTACGAGCGCGGCGCTTTCACGGGCGCGGGCCCGCGCGAGAAAAAAGGGTATTTCGAGATGGCGAACGGCGGTACGATCCTGCTCGACGAAATCAGCGAGATGCCGCTGCATCTGCAGCCCAAAATCCTGCGTGTCCTGCAGGAAAAGGAAATCACGCGCGTCGGCGGGACGAGGCCGGTGAAGCTGGATATCCGCATTATCGCCTCAACGAACCGCGTGCTGAAGGATATGATCGCCGCCGGAGATTTTCGCGCGGATCTGTATTACCGCCTCAATGTCTACCCGATCCACTTACCGTCGCTGCGCGAACGCAGGGATGACATCCGTCCGCTTACAGACGCTTTTCTTGCGCGCTTCAACGCGCTTTACAGGAAGTCAAAGGAGTTTTCCGAAGAAGCGATGCAAATGCTTTTGGATTTTGACTGGCCCGGCAATGTGCGTGAGCTTGAAAACGCGGTGGAGCGGATGGCGATCATCCTGCCGGGCCGCTTGATTTCCGCGGAGGATGTGCGCGGGATCATCCTGCAAAACAGTCCCGGAAGCGAGGCGCCCGCCGCGGAGGATGATGCGGAAGACGAGGCCGGAGGCGCGCTGAAGGAACGCCTCGCGGTGTTGGAGAAGCGGCTGATTCGCGAAGCGGTCGAGAAATACGGCAATTCCTACGCGGCGGCGGACGCTTTGGGCATCTCACAGCCCAGCGTTGTTCGCAAGGCGCACGCGTACGGGATTGCGCTTTCGGGCCGTGAAGGAAGCGCTCGGAAAGACCCTGAGTAGATGTATTTCGAGTTCGTCATCTTTTTTCTGTTGCTCGCGACGGGGTATTGCTGCAAAAGGTTCGGGATCTTCGGAGACGCTGCGATCAATAATATTAACCGGTTTATCATCCTGATCGCTTATCCGGCGCTTATCCTCGTGCGCACGAGCTCCTTAGACATGACCCACCGCATCTTCCTCAATTTTCTGCTTATGATCGCGCTGTCGGTGGCTCTGCTGCTGGTCTACGCCGGTTATGCCTATGTGTACGCGAAGAAGCGGCGTTTCCCGTCCGAGGAAGCGCCGGCGGCGGAATTGGCCATGATCTGTCCGAACAACGGATTTATGGGGTTTCCGATCGCCGATACCTTTTTCGGGGATATGGGGCTGCTCTATATGGTTGCAAGCAATGTGGCGCTCAATACGTTTTTCTTCACATACGGCGTCACCGCGCTGATGCGCGGGCGCGGAGAAGCGGGCGAACCGTTTCTGCGCAAACTGAAAAATATCGCGCTGCTCGTCGTGAACCCTAAGGTCAGCGCCGCGATCGTCGGGATCGTGTTCTGCGTCAACCATATCGTGATCCCGGATTTTCTCGAACAATTTTTGCAGCAGGTCGGCAACTGCGCGACGCCGCTCGCCATGATCTCGATCGGCACAATCATCGCGGGCGGGTTCGGCGCCGCTTCCCTGAAGAATTCGGTCCTTGTGGAGGCGGTGATCGGCAAGGTCCTCATTATCCCGCTTTTTACGTTCGCAATCGTTTGGTTCCTGCCTATTGACCCGATGGTAAAGCTCATTCTTATCGTCGCGAGCACGCTGCCGACCGCAACGACCATTCCGATTCTGGGCGAGCAGTACCGCAGGGGCAAGGAACTCGCCGGTACGATCCTTGTTGTGTCCACATTGATTTCGATGGGGACGATCCCTCTGGGCATCTGGCTGCTCGGTTTGACGGGTTTGCCCGGATAAAGGAGGCTGATGTGGAAATTATATGCGCGCGCTATATGGGATTTTGCGGCGGCGTGGACCGCGCCATCCGCATGGCTGAACAGGCGCTTTCCGGACCCGAAGACGTCTGGTCGGTCGGCCAGATTATCCATAACGAAGAGGTTATGCGCGAGCTTGCCGGGAAGGGATTGCATATCGCCGCATCGTTGGCGGATGTGCCGGACGGGGCGACGGTCATCGTGCGTTCGCACGGGGAAGGGCCTGAATTTTTTGAAGCGGCGGCGGCGAAGGGGCTGCATATCGTGGACGCCACCTGCCCGAAGGTCGCACGGATCCACGAGCTGGTCCAGGGTGCGGACGTGCGGGGCGAGCATGTCATCATCGTCGGAGATACGTCGCATCCGGAAGTGAAAGCGGTCAAGGCTTGGGGAGGCGTGCCTCGTGCGACGGTAGTGGATGGTATTCAAGGACTACGCGAACAGGCGGCCGAATCTTTTGAGCTCGGCGAAACGCTTTTTGTCGTGTCCCAAACGACGTATGACAAGGAAGCGTTCGAGGA
>WRFF01000059.1 GCA_009778945.1 Clostridiales bacterium
ATTGTAACGGTCGTACAGCGTCTTCGTGATCGCCGCCGTCAGCGTCGTCTTCCCATGGTCGATATGCCCGATCGTCCCAATGTTTACGTGAGGTTTTGTCCTCTCAAATTTTGCTTTAGCCATGATATCCTTCCTCCTTCTAAAACTTGTCTATTTTCCGATATGCTGCGTTTCGTTCTAACTATTAATTATTTATTTATTTTATCCAGCAGGTTTTCCGGCAGGCGTTCGAAATGGTCAAACTGCATCACGTACACGCCGCGGCCCTGCGTCTTGCTGCGCAGGTCCGTCGCATAGCCGAACATTTGCGAAAGCGGGGCGTAGCCGCGTATGATAGCCGCGCCGTTTCGGATATCCGTGCCTTCGATGCGGCCCCGCCGCGCGTTGATATCGCCGATGATGTCGCCCATATAATCTTCCGGCACCGTGACCTCAATCTTGAAAATCGGTTCGAGCAGCGCAGGGGAAGCCTTCGCGGCCGCTTCACGGAATGCAAGCGAACCCGCAATCTTGAACGCCATCTCGGAGCTGTCCACCTCATGGAACGAGCCGTCATATAACTCGACTGCCGCATCTACGACCTGATAGCCCGCGAGCGGCCCGTTTTGCATCGCTTCACGGATACCGTCTTCGACCTTCGGAATATAGTCTTTCGGCACGACGCCGCCGACCACCGAATTCGTAAACACAAAACCGCTGCCCGGCTCGCCCGGCGTGAGGCGGATCTTGACATGCGCGTACTGGCCGTGCCCGCCCGTCTGCTTCGCGTATTTGTAGTCCGATCCTGACGGCTTTGTGATCGTCTCTTTGTAGGAGACCTGCGGTTTGCCGACATTGGCCTCCACTTTGAACTCGCGCAGCAGGCGGTCGACGATGATCTCCAAATGGAGCTCTCCCATGCCCGCAATGATCGTCTGGCCCGTCTCCTCATTCGTGTACGTCCTGAAGGTCGGATCCTCTTCGGCGAGTTTCGCGAGCGCGACGCCCATCTTTTCCTGACCGGCTTTCGTCTTCGGCTCGATTGCGATCTCGATAACCGGATCCGGGAAATGCATCGACTCCAGCACAATTTTGTGTTTTTCGTCGCAAAGCGTATCGCCCGTCGTCGTCTCCTTCAGGCCTACCGCCGCCGCGATATCACCCGCGTAGACCGTCTCGACTTCCTCGCGCTTGTTGGCATGCATACGCAGCACGCGTCCGAGACGCTCCTTCTTGTCCGAAGTCGCGTTGTAGACGTAGGATCCCGAGTTGATATGCCCCGAATACACGCGGAAAAACGCGAGCTTTCCCACGAACGGATCCGCCATGATCTTGAACGCAAGAGCCGAAAACGGCGCGTCGTCCTTTGCCTCACGTGTTCTTTCCTCGCCGGTACGCGGGTCCATACCCACAACAGGCGGGATGTCAACGGGGCTCGGAAGATAATCGATAACTGCGTCAAGCAGCGGCTGAATACCTTTGTTGCGGTATGAGCTGCCGCAGGTCACGGGAACCATTTGGCCGGCGATCGTACTCTTACGAATACTCTCCTTAAGCTCGGGAATTGTGAGCGGCTCTCCTTCCAGGTATTTCATCAGAAGCCTTTCGTCGGTCTCCGCGACGGATTCCTGAAGTTTCGCGTGCCATTCCCTGGCCGCCGCCTTCATATTTTCGGGAATTTCCACCGTGTCGAAATGCACGCCGAGTTCTTCATGATAGATCTTCGCGTTCATCTCGATCAAATCGACAATCCCTTCAAAGGTGTCCTCCGCGCCAACGGGAAGCTGGATCGGCACCGCGTTTGCTTTCAGCCGGTCCTTGACCATTTCGACAACGCGCAGAAAATCAGCGCCCATGATGTCCATCTTGTTCACAAAGATGATCCGCGGCACATCGTATTTTTCCGCCTGCCGCCACACAGTCTCCGACTGCGGCTCCACGCCGCCCTTCGCACAAAGCACCGCCACGGCCCCGTCCAGCACGCGGAGCGACCGTTCGACTTCTACCGTGAAGTCCACATGCCCCGGCGTGTCGATGATATTGATCCGGACGTCGTGCCACTGCGCCGTCGTCGCGGCCGACGTGATCGTGATGCCGCGCTCCTGCTCCTGTTCCATCCAGTCCATGGTTGCCGCGCCCTCGTGAACCTCGCCCAGCTTGTGGGTGCGGCCCGTGTAAAAGAGGATGCGCTCCGTCGTGGTCGTCTTGCCCGCGTCGATATGCGCCATGATCCCGATATTTCTTGTTTTTTCTAACGAAAACTCTCTCACACTACCACCTGTAATGCGCGAAGGCGCGGTTTGCCTCCGCCATCTTATGGGTATCTTCTTTCTTCTTGACCGACGCGCCCGTATTGTTGGCCGCGTCCATCAGTTCTTTCGCAAGGCGGTCGCTCATATTTTTCTCGCCGCGTTTCCGCGTATAGCCTGTCAGCCACCGCAGCGCAAGCGTTTGCCGGCGATCCGCACGAACTTCCATCGGCACCTGATAGTTGGCGCCGCCAACCCGGCGGGCCTTGACTTCCAATACCGGCATGATGTTGTTCATCGCCTTTTCAAACACCTCAAGCGGATCATCGCCCGTCGTGCCTCTGACCTTGTCAAAAGCGTCATAAACGATGGTTTGAGCAACGCCCTTCTTCCCGTCCAACATGATGCTGTTGATGAGCTTTGTCACCACAATGCTTCCGTAGACCGGATCGGGAAGGACTTCGCGTTTAGGTATATTACCTTTTCTCGGCATGATACACCACTTCCCTTTCTTTAAACGCAACCACAGGGGCTGCAGGTACTCGACGACATCAGCGTTTCAAAATACGCCTGTTCGCCGCGGCACAATATAGATTTGTGAACCGTAAATTATTTTTGTTTCGGCCTTTTGGCGCCATACTTCGAGCGCGCCTTCAGACGGCCCGATACGCCCGATGTATCGAGGATGCCCCGAATGATATGATAGCGCACACCCGGGAGATCTTTGACCCTGCCTCCGCGAATCATGACCACGCTGTGCTCCTGCAAATTGTGGCCGATTCCCGGAATATAGGCGATCACCTCGATGCCGTTGGAGAGACGCACACGGGCGACCTTGCGTAGCGCGGAGTTCGGCTTCTTCGGCGTGACCGTTTTGACGGAAGTACACACGCCCCGCTTCTGCGGCGAACGCGCGTCCGTCGGCCTCCGATGAATCGTATTGAGCCCTTTCAGCAACGCGGGAGCGGTCGATTTCTTCACGGCGCTTCTCCTGCCCTCTCTGACGAGTTGGTTAATTGTCGGCATTCACATTCCTCCTTTCCGAAAAAATACCCGAAAAATTATGATATCATATAGGTTCGTCAAAATCAAGCAAATCGTCCGCATCCTCGGTCTCGCTCGGGAAGAGCTCCAGATCGTCTTCATCCGGCGCGTCGAAATCCACGTCGTCGTCATCCGTCAGATAACTGGTCGGCGCCTTTGGCTTTCTGTAATTGGCCATATACTCGGCACGCTCGCCATAATCCACTTCGATGCCGTTGTAGAGATCCATACCCGTCCCCGCGGGGATTAGTTTGCCGATGATGACGTTTTCTTTCAGGCCAAGCAGATAGTCGGTCTTCCCTTCGATCGCGGCGCCTGTCAGCACCTTCGTCGTCTCCTGGAAGGAAGCCGCCGAGAGGAAGCTTTCGGTCGCGAGCGAAGCTTTCGTAATCCCCTGCAGGACATGGCGGTATTCCGCCGGGGTCTGGCCCTCTTCAAGCGTAGCGTTCGCCGCTTCGATCTCCGCCTTCGTGTAGTTCTTGTCGGGCAGAAGCAGCGTGTCGCCCGCTTCCTCCACACGATATTTGGAAAGCATCTGGCTCACGATAATTTCGATATGTTTGTCGTTGATGTCCACGCCCTGCATCTTGTACACGCGCTGCACCTCTTTGAGCAGATAATCGTAAACGCCCTTCGCGCCCTTGAATTCGAGCACGCGCTTCGGATCGAGCGGCCCCGGCGTAAGCGGGTCACCCGCCTCCACACGGTCGCCCGGCTTCACAATGATAGCGCCGCTGATTTGCGGGATCTCATAGACATGTTCTCCCTGCGCCAGCCCTTCCGCGCCCGGATCGGGATCGATATGCACAAGCCGGCTGCCGCCCTCGCCGTTTCCGACGGAACGCACGACGCCGTTTTCCTCACAGACGCGCGCGAGGCTTTGCGGCCGCCGCGCTTCGAACAATTCCTCGACGCGCGGAAGGCCCTGCGTGATATCGCCTCCCGTCGCGACGCCGCCCGTATGGAAGGTGCGCATTGTAAGCTGGGTCCCCGGTTCGCCGATGGACTGCGCCGCCTGGATGCCGACCGCCTCGCCGATATTGATCGGTTCTCCGGTCGCCAGATTGCGTCCGTAGCATTTGGCGCAGATCCCGTTCTGCGCGTGACAGGTCAGGGCGCTGCGGACTTCAACCGCCGTAATGCCTGCCTGATCGATCTTTTTCGCGGCGTCTTCCTTGATCTCTTCATTCGCAGAGACGAGGATTTCGCCCGTTTCCGGATGAACGATGTCGTTCAGCGCCGTACGCCCGATGATGCGTTGCCGCAGCGATTCGATCATTTCGCCCGTTGCCTGATTGACAAACGCGGAGACCCTGATGCCCTCGTCCGATCCGCAGTCCTCCTCTCGCACGATCACATTGTGTGAGACGTCCACGAGCCGGCGCGTAAGATAGCCCGACTCCGCCGTACGCAGCGCCGTGTCCGCAAGGCCTTTGCGCGCGCCGTTGGAGCTGATGAAATATTCCAGCACCGAGAGCCCTTCGCGGAAATTCGCCTTGATCGGAATCTCGATCGTCTTGCCGACCGCGTTCGCCATGAGGCCGCGCATCCCGCCGATCTGGCGGATCTGGCTCTTGGAGCCTCTGGCTCCGGAATGCGCCATGATGAACAGGTTGTTCAGTTCGCCGAGCGACTCCATGAGCGCGTCCGCGACGTCATCTGTCGCTTTGTTCCACGTATCCACCACATTTTCGTAGCGTTCCTCATCCGTGATGAAACCTTCCGCGTAGAGCTTTTCGTATTCGGCGACCTGCTTATCGGCGTCCGCGATGATTTTGTCCTTGATCTCGGGGATCTCCATGTCGTCGACGCTGATCGTAACCGCCGCCACCGTCGAATAATGGAAACCGAGATCCTTAATATGGTCGAGCATCATCGCCGTCGCCGTATTGCCGTGCTTGCGGAAACACTCGTCGATGATGCGCCCCAGCATTTTCTTGTCCGCCAGCCCGTCCATTTCGAGCGCCCACGGATCCTTTCCGCGATCCACAAAACCGAGGTTTTGCGGCAGGTATTCGTTGAAGATGAAGCGTCCGACCGTGCTGTCGATCAGTTTGGTCTTTTTCTTTTCCGCGTCGGCGAAACGGCGCACGCGCACCTTAGCGTGCAGCGTGACGTCGCCGCCCCTGTACGCCATAAGCATTTCGTCATAATCCGCGAAGCACATCCCGTCCACGGTCCGTCTTTCTCCGGATGGCAGCGCGACGGTCTCCGTCACATAGGGTTCGCCCCGCCACCAGGTCGTCGTATGGCTCTTGTCCTTCTTGTCGGCCGCAACGAAGATCGGCAGGCTGCTCTCCGCCTTGGAAGGCTGTACCGGATTCTTGTCCTTTGCGCCCGGATGCGTCAGGTAGTATGAACCGAGGATCATGTCCTGCGTCGGCGTTGTGATCGGCGAGCCGTCCTTCGGCGCCAGGATATTGTTGACAGAAAGCATGAGGAAACGGGCTTCCGCCTGCGCCTCGACCGTCAGCGGCACGTGCACCGCCATCTGGTCGCCGTCAAAGTCCGCATTGTACGCCGTACAAACGAGCGGATGCAGCTTGATCGCTTTGCCCTCGACAAGCACGGGCTCAAAAGCCTGAATGCCGAGCCGATGCAGCGTAGGCGCGCGGTTCAGCAGCACGGGATGCTCTTTGATCACTTCGTCGAGCACGTCCCATACCTTGGGGTTGACCTTTTCGACCATGCGTTTCGCGCTCTTGATATTATGCGCGTATTCAGCCTTCACGAGCTCCTTCATAATGAAAGGTTTGAAGAGTTCAAGCGCCATTTTTTTCGGCAGGCCGCACTGATAGAATTTCAGTTCCGGCCCGACGACAATAACGCTGCGCCCCGAATAATCCACGCGTTTCCCGAGCAGGTTTTGGCGGAAGCGGCCCTGTTTGCCTTTCAGCATATCGGAAAGCGACTTCAGCGGGCGGCTGCCCGGCCCCGTCACCGCGCGGCCGCGGCGGCCGTTGTCGATCAGCGCGTCCACCGCTTCCTGCAGCATGCGTTTTTCGTTCCGGATGATGATGTCCGGCGCATTGATGGAAAGCATCTTCAGCAGCCGGTTGTTGCGGTTGATGACGCGCCGGTACAGATCGTTCAGATCGCTCGTCGCGAAACGGCCGCCGTCCAACTGCACCATCGGCCGGATGTCCGGCGGAATGATCGGGACTACTTCAAGAATCATCCACTCGGGGCGGTTACCCGACGCCCGCAGCGCTTCGATGACTTCGAGGCGGCGCACCAATTTCCCTTTTTTCTGCGCCGTCGCGTTTATAAGCCCTTCGCGCATTTCCGCGCCGAGCTTTTCAAGATCAACCGCGCGCAAAAGCTCCAGGATCGCTTCGGCGCCCATCCCGGCTTTGAAAGCGTTTTTATTGCGGTACTGTTCCCGGTAGGAGCGGTATTCGTCCTCGGAAAGGATCTGCATGGGAACGAGATCCGTCTCGCCGGGATCTGTCACGATATACGCCGCGAAATACAGTACCTTTTCAAGATTTTTCGGCGTCAGGTCGAGCACAAGCCCGATGCGGCTCGGAATGCCCTTGAAATACCAGATATGCGAAACCGGCGAAGCGAGCTTGATATGGCCCATGCGTTCGCGGCGCACTTTGGACTTTGTCACTTCGACGCCGCAACGGTCGCATACAATGCCCTTGAAGCGGATGCGTTTATATTTCCCACAGTGGCATTCCCAGTCCTTCGTAGGCCCGAAAATGCGCTCGCAGAACAGGCCGTCCTTCTCGGGTTTGAGCGTACGGTAATTGATCGTCTCCGGCTTCTTGACTTCGCCGTGCGACCAGGAAAGGATTTTCTCTGTGGACGCGAGGCTGATCTTCAGTGCGTTAAAATTTGTAAATTCGCTGTTCATTATTCGTCATCCCCTTCCACTTCGATAGTAATATCGGTTTCGGTCGGGCCGAGCAGCTCCAGGTTGTCGTCCGCGCCGTCGTCGTCCTCATAGGCGCCGAGCGGGATCACCTCCGTATCCGGCAGCAGATACTCGTCGTCGTCCGGCGTCAGCGCGTCGGTTGAGATGATGCGTTCCAGCGACGAGCTGGCGCCGAGGTCTGCGAATTCGTGGATCTCGATTTCTTCGCCGTTTTCATCACGCACTGTCACATCGAGACACAGGCTCTGCATCTCTTTGATGAGTACTTTGAAAGATTCCGGTATACTCGGTTCGGGGATATTGTCTCCTTTCACGATTGCTTCATAGGTCTTGACGCGCCCGACGACGTCGTCGGATTTGACCGTCAGGATTTCCTGCAGCGTATAGGCCGCGCCGTATGCTTCGAGCGCCCAGACTTCCATTTCTCCGAACCGCTGTCCGCCGAACTGCGCCTTGCCGCCGAGCGGCTGCTGCGTGATCAGCGAATACGGCCCTGTCGAACGCGCGTGGATTTTGTCATCCACCAGATGATGAAGCTTCAGCATATACATATAGCCCACCGTGACCGGATGGTCGAAAATCTCGCCCGTGCGTCCGTCGCGAAGGCGCAGCTTGCCGTCCTTCGGATAGCCGCATTCCTCAAGCGCTTCTATGACGTCTTTTTCGCTCGCACCGTCGAATACGGGCGTGCTGATATACCAGCCCTTCTCCTTCGCCGCAAGCCCGAGATGCACTTCGAGCACCTGTCCGACATTCAGCCGGGACGGGACGCCAAGCGGATTGAGCATGACCTGAAGCGGCACGCCGTTTTCGAGGAAAGGCATATCCTCTTCCGGCAGGATGCGGCTGATGACGCCTTTGTTCCCGTGCCGGCCGGCCATCTTGTCACCGACGTTGATCTTGCGCTTCGTCGCCACATAAACGCGCACAAGCTTATTGACGCCGGGCGGCAGATCATCTCCGTTCGCGCGGCTGAAAATTTTGATATCGACGACAATGCCTGTCTCTCCGTGCGGCACCTTGAGGCTCGTGTCACGTACTTCGCGCGCCTTTTCGCCAAAGATCGCGCGGAGCAGCCGCTCTTCCGCCGTCAGCTCCGTTTCGCCTTTCGGCGTGACCTTGCCGACGAGGATGTCATAGCTTGTGACTTCCGCGCCGATGCGCACGATGCCGAGCTCGTCAAGATCTTTGCGCGCCTCGTCCCCCACGTTGGGGATATCGCGCGTGATCTCCTCGGGGCCGAGTTTCGTGTCCCGCGCCTCGCACTCGTATTCCTCGATATGCAGGCTCGTCAGGACGTCGTCCATGATGAGCCGCTCGTTCAGGATGATCGCGTCTTCGTAATTATAACCTTCCCAGGTCATGAAGCCGATCAGCAGGTTTTTGCCGAGCGCAACCTCGCCCTCGTCCGTCGACGGGCCGTCTGCAATCGCCTCGTTCGCCTCGACATGCTCGCCGTTCAGAACGATCGGGCGCTGATTGATGCAAGTGCCCTGATTGGAGCGCTTGAATTTCAGCAGCTCGTATACGTCTACCTCTTCGCCGGCGCTCTTTGCGCCTTTCTTTTTGCCTTTCGCGTCCTCGCCGTCACGCCGGATGCGGATCTGGGTCGCGTCCACATATTCGACCGTCCCGGCGTGTTTTGCAAGTACCACGACGCCGCTGTCGCGCGCCGCCGTAAATTCCATGCCCGTTCCGATGATCGGCGCCTCGGTCACAAGCAACGGCACCGCCTGGCGCTGCATATTCGAGCCCATAAGCGCCCGGTTCGCATCGTCGTTTTCAAGGAAGGGGATCATCGCCGTCGCCACGGAGACGACCTGCTTCGGGCTGACGTCCATATAATCGGCCTCTTCCCGGGAGACGAGGTCAATGTCGCCTTTGTGCAGCCGCGCCGCCACACGGTTATTGACAAAATGGCCCTTGCTGTCAAGCGGCTCATTGGCCTGCACGATGACAAGGCTCTCCTCTTCGTCCGCCGAGAGATATTCGATTTCCTCGGTGACAATGCCTTTCTTTTTGTCCACCCTGCGATACGGTGTCTCGATAAAGCCGTATTCGTTGATCTTTCCGTATGTTGTCAAAGACCCGATAAGGCCGATATTCGGGCCTTCCGGCGTCTCGATCGGGCACATGCGCCCATAATGCGAGTAATGCACGTCGCGGACTTCAAAGCCCGCGCG
>WRFF01000060.1 GCA_009778945.1 Clostridiales bacterium
CTCTGCCGCGAGATCAACGAGGGGTTCGCGGAGATGGCCCTGAAACATCCCGGCCGCTTCGTTATCGCCGGCTGCTTCCCGCAGGACGACCCGGACGCCGCCGTAGAGGAGATCGAGTATCAGATAAAAACGCTCGGCTTTCCCGCCGTCACGATGCTCACCTCCCTGTCGGAGGAAATCACGCTGAACAACCGGGAAACTATGTTTCCCATCTACGACAAGGCGAAAGAACTCGATATCCCGATCTTTCTACACCCCCATCTCAAACCTTTCGGAATGGAGACGGATTTCACGATAAACCGGACGCTGGGGCGGGGCCTGGACAGCGCGAAAGCTGTCCTGCGCCTGATGTACGATATCCTGCCCAAGTATCCGGACCTCAAATTCATCCTGCCCCATTTCGGCGGCGCGACATTCGCGCTGAAAGGCCGGATGCGCAATTTCTTCGAACCCTGGCCGGAGCTCGGGCTTCCGCCGCGTCAGAAAAAATACGCCAACGTGGCGTGCACGCCGCTGGAGCTCGCGGAACTCGGCTATGACAAGGCGTTCGACGAGTGGTTTGACAAGCTGTATTTCGACGGCGCGGGATCCGGCGGCTGGCCGGTGATCGCGGAAATGGCTTTCAAGGCGGCGCGCCCGGACCGCCTCTGTTTCGGGACCGACTATCCCTACGAGACGCACGAAGGCCGCGACTTCAACTATTATCTGGATCAATTGGACGGGATCGGCCTGACCCGGGAGCAAAAAGACGCTTTTCTCGGCGGCAATATCGCCGCGCTTTTGAAACTTTGAATAATTTGAATAAATAAGTATTTTTGAATGATAACCGGAAAGAGGTGAACGAAATGAAGGTAAAGGCCGCGGCCGTACAGCCCATCGGATATTTTGGCGCCGAGGAATACCGCAACGCCGCGCTGGCGGCGTTCTATGTCGACGTCGCCGCCGCGCAGGGAGCAAAACTTGTCGTTTTTCCCGAGGGGTACCCCGGCCCGTACAGCGGCCCGATGGACAGCGCCGGGAAACTGGACAAAACACCTATGGAGATGCTGCAAGACAAGGCGAAAGAGCATGGCGTCTATATTTACGCGGGCTGCCTGGAGCCCAACCCCGATTTTGCGGAAACCTGGTTTGTCTCCCACAAATTCATTTCTCCCGACGGAAAGATCGTAGCGAACTACAGGCGGACGCATCCGACGCATCCCATCCTGAACAATGTATTCCTGAACGGCCGGATGCATGTGGCGCCCGGGGAGGAGCTGCCCGTCGTCGATACGGAGATCGGGAAGATCGGCCTCTGCATTTGCTCCGAGATATGGGCGCCCGAGGTCCCGCGGGTGCTGACGCTGAAAGGCGCGCAGATCATCCTCGCGCCGGGCGGCGGCGCGCCGGCGCCGATCCGGAGCCGTATCCGCGAAAACTGGCACGTGATCGCCGCCGCGCGTGCAATCGAAAACGTCGTCTATGTCGTGATGGATCAGATCTACCATGAGGAAGTCGGCGGCCTTGGCCGCACGGCCATGTTCGGCCCGGAGAAAGCGCTCGGAACGCTGACGGCGGCGGGCGTCCTCATCGCCGAGTTCGACCTGGACCGGATCAACCAGATCAGGAACCGCTATTTTGACGAGGAAATCTGCTCCGCGCCGGTTACCGAAAGGGATCTGTTCTTCAACAGGCCGGGCCAGGTATACGACAGGCGGCCGGAACTCTACGGACCGCTAACGGAAAAGCGCGAGGAAGCCTTCGACTATTATTATTACAAACGCGGGCTCGACGCTTACAAAGAAGAGTACGCGCGCGTGAAAGGCTTTGATTATTGGAACAGGAAAGGAGAGTGAGGCATCAGGCAGGCAGTACTTATGGAAACCAGGAATTGTAAAATTACAAGGTATTGAAAGGAGAAAAAAATGAAAGCACAAAGAGGTCTCGGTTGGTTGTTTTACGCAATCGGGTTTGCGGTGCCCTTCATCGCATCGGGTTATGGCATGCCAAACCCTCCGGGAGTTACGACGCCGCCGCAGGACATAGGCGTTTGGAATATTTCTTATACGGGTATGCCGATCCAGGAAAAGCCCTGGGCGTTCGCCGTCTGGCTCGTATGCTGGATTATCGGATTTTTCTTTTTCTATAAGTCCTTCCCGCGGCGTCCAAAGATGATCGAAGACGGCGCCTGGCTGTGGCGCAGGGTCTGCAATTTCATCTCGGACTGGACCTCCATGTTCCTGCTGAGCGTCTTTCTGACCGCAATGTGCTTCTTCCCCAGCGCCTTTGCCGCCGGCCTGCCCGCGCAGCAGATGAACTGGGTCGCAGCGTCTCTCGTGGTCATGGGCATGAGCATCCCGCTCGACCAATGGAAGCGCATTCTGAAAAGGCCGCTCCCCGTCATTCAGGTATGGATCCTGCGCTGGGTCTGCATGCCGCTGCTCGCTCTTGGCATCGGGTATCTCATCTATACGAACCTGATCTCGAACGAAGCGCAGGCGCAGATGCTGATCACGGCGCAGGCGCTCATCGGCACGACGGCGACCGGCGGGGCTTCCAATGTCTATACCTTCATCGCGGGCGGCGACGCGCCGATGTCCATCCTGTGTACGACGCTGAGCACCCTGACGGACCCGCTCATCCAGCCCGGCATGACCAAACTGCTTGTCGGCCAGATGCTGAACGTCCCGGTCGCGGCGATGATGCTGGAACTCGTGGAGAAGGTCGTCCTTCCGCTCGTCGTCGGTATTCTCATTTCCACATTTATCCTGAAGAACCGGGCCAAGCAATTCGCGCCGCTCTTCAGCGCGGTGGCCGTCGTCGTTATGCTGCCGATGTTCATGGGCGCCGTATCCGGCGGATGGAACACCCTGCTGCACAACCTCATCCTCGTTCCCGTCATCGCACTGGCCGCGGTCATCCATGCCGGCGCCGGAATGTCCATCGGATATTTCGGAACCAAAAAGATCTTCAAGAAATTCACCGAACCGCAGAACCGTTCGGGACTGTTTGAAGTCGGCGTCGAAAATATCTCGATCGCTTCCGGCCTTGCGAACAATTACTTCCCCGGGGAAGGCGCTACGCTGGGCATCGCTTCGACCGCCTGCGCGCTCTACGGCCTCGTGCAGACCGTCCTGGTCATGATCGTGATCAACATTTTCAAGAGCCGCGATACAAAAGCAGGCCATGTCCATGAAGTAGGCAGCGCAGTCGCGTCGGACGGCGCCAAGGAGGCGTAAGATGTACGGGAAAACCTGGAAAACATCTGAACGGAGCTATGACGTCATAAAAGAAAAAAACGTGCGCGTCCCCATGAGCGACGGGATCAGCCTGAACGCGACGGTCTTCCGGCCCGACGGCGACGGCCCTTTTCCCGCTATCCTCGGGTATTTCCCCTATGATATGGAGATGCAAAGCGCGCCGGTCACAGTGGAGGGCTTCTCCTCCGTCGTCTTCAAACACCCGGGCCAGGAGTTGGCGAACGCCTCGATCGAAGCCGGCGACTCGATGTTCTACGCGCGCCGCGGCTATTGCCACGTCCTCGTGAACATCCGGGGCTGCGGCGCGTCCGAAGGACAGTACACCTATTTCGGCCCGCGTGAACTTAAGGACGGCTACGAGGCCATCGAGTGGATCGCGGCGCAGCCCTGGTGCGACGGCAATATCGGCATGTTCGGCGTTTCGTATTTCGCCCAGATCCAGCAATATGTCGCGTCCACCAACCCGCCGCACCTGAAATGCCTTTTCGGGCCCTGGGCGTCGACGGACCTGTACCGGGACGGCGTCTATCACGGTGGCATCCAGGCCTATCGCTTCTGGCGCAACTGGTCCATCACGGAACTGAGCCACCCCCGCTGCGAGGGCTATTGCCGCACGCACTGGGAGAAGGACCAGTATGAGGCCGCGATTCGGGAGAAGCTGAACGACCCGGAAATCGCGGCTGAGCCGGATCTGGTGAACGCGCTGAAGAACCCCGACGAGGGAAGCAATCCGATCCTCGTCGACCAGATGCTCAACCCCTTTTACAACGAGTACTGGGAACAGCGGCTTGTCGATTATGAGAAGATCAAAATCCCCGCGTATATCGGCTGTGATTGGGGGCATCTCGGGCTTCATCTGCCCGGCTGCTTCCGAAGCTGGGCGAAACTGAGCGGGCCGAAGAAGATGATCCTGGCGCCGCCCGCGTATTTGGACCGCCCGGTCTATCAGTTGCAGTACGAATCCCTCCGGTGGTTTGACCACTGGCTCAAGGGGGTCGACAACGGCATCATGGACGGCCCGCCCGTCAAGGTTTGGATCAACGGTACGCACGGTTTTCGGGAAGAGGCCGACTGGCCGCTCCCCGGGACCCGGTGGACGGAATTCTATCTGCATGAGAAGGGCCTGATCGACGAGCATGAATACCGCGTGAACGAAGGCTTTACCTCTGTGGAAGACAGCCCGTGGCGCCGTGACAGGCTCCAGTTCACAACGCCGGTCCTCGTGGAGGATATGGAAGTGATCGGGCCGTCGAGCCTCACGCTCTATGCGTCCGCGACAGAGGACGACATCCTGTTTTTCGTGAGCCTTTGGGATATGAACGAAGACGGGGAGGCCAAGATCCTGACGCGCGGCTGGCTCCGCGCCTCCCACAGGGCGCTGACCGAAGAAGAATCGACGCCGTGGAAGCCGGTGCATCCGCACATATCCGCTGAAAAGCTCGTCCCAAACGGGATCTACAAATTTGACATCGAAATCCTTCCGACGGGGACGCTGTTCCCCGCGGGACACCGGATCATGCTGCAGATCAGCTTCTCGGACGACAAGCCGAACCACTCCATGGAAGGGCTCGGCGTAGGCCATATCCGCGGACAGAAGGGAAACCGCGTTACGATCTATCATGACGCGGACCATCCATCCTGCCTGCTGCTTCCTATCACAAGGGGAAACGTGCTCGGGACTTTCCGTTCCGGCGGTTACCCTTATTTTAATAATAAATAGGGAGAGGATATTCAGCGGCCCTGCAGAAATGCGGGGCTGCTGATTTGCAGTAGAAACATGTACCTTCCGGTGATATACTGATTCATAACCTATGATTTGGAAAGAAGGTGAAGAATGAAATTATACGATCTCGAAAACCATTTCTATGATCTCGCAACCGTCGAGGCGCTGGCAAATCGAAAGGGCTATCCCTATTACGACAAGACCCACAAGGTGATCCGGTGGACGGAGCAGATCACGATGGCGTTTGACGCGATACACGACAAACTCGTCGACGTCGGGGAAGGCCGTCTGGCGACGATGGACCGCGTCGGCATCACAACGGCGGTCATCAGCCCCTCACAGGCCCTGGAGGAACTGGATCCTTCCGAAAGCGTCGGGCTCACAAAGAAAAACAACGATACCGTCTATGAGATGACGCAGCGGTATCCGGGCAGATACCTCGGTTCGGCGGCGCTGCCGGTCAAAGACGTGAGCGCGGCTTGTAAAGAACTGGAGCGCTGCGTCCGGGAGCTCGGGTTTGTCTGCTGGCACACGCATTCCAATTACACGGACGCGGCTGCCAACGACGAACGTTTTGTCCCAATCTTTGAAACCGCGGCCGAACTCGGCGTTTATGTGTATCTTCATCCCACCCTGCCGACATACAATGGCCAGATCTACGCCGGCCTCGGGGACTTCGACTTCACGCTCGCCGGACCCGGCGCGGGATTTACGGTCGATACGATGCTGACAACGCTGAAGCTGATCGCTTCCGGCCTTTTCGACCGCGTTCCGAAAACCAAACTGGTAATCGGGCATTTCGGCGAGGCTATCCCGTTCCTGCTCGACCGGATCGACAACCGCCTGAGCTTCATGCCGAACCCCAAACTCAGGAACCAGCGGAAGCCCAGCGATTATTTCCGGGACAATATCTATGTGACGACAAGCGGCAATATGTCCGCCGCGGCGTTCCGCTGCACAAGGGATGTCCTCGGAATCGAAAAAATCATCTTTGGAAGCGACTATCCCTACGAAGGCATCGACGCCATGACGGATTTCGTGAAGAACCTTGAACTGACGGAAGAGGAACGGGAATTGCTGTTCTTTAAAAACGCCGAAAAACTTTTGAAAATATAGAATAACTGTAAGGAGGAAAAGCGATGAAAGGTAAAATTGGACTTGAGGAACATTTCGCGATTCAGGAGACGCTCGGCGATTCCGAACGGTATTTTCCGAAAGACGTATGGCCGAAATTCTCCGCGCGCATCATGGATCTTATGAAGTTCCGCCTGGAGGAGATGGACGAGTACGGGATGGAAATGATGATTCTTTCCCTGAACTCTCCCGCGATCCAGGCGATCTACGACCCCGCCCGCGCGGCGGAGGTGGCGAGGATCGCGAACGACACGATGGCGGAGGCGATCTCCCGGAACCCGAAGCGTTTCCGCGGTTTCGCGGCGCTTCCCATGCAGGACGTTGACGCGGCGATCAAAGAGATGCACCGCGCCGTGAAGGAACTGGGCTGCGTCGGCATACTGGTCAACGGGTATTCCCAGGTCGGGGACGAGAATTCCTGGAAGTATTTAGACGATCCGATCTACGAACCATTCTGGACGGAAGTCGAAAAACTCGACGTGCCTTTCTATATGCATCCGCGGGACGCGATGCCCTGCAACGCGCATACGACGGACGGGCATCCCTGGCTTGTCGGCGCCGCGTGGACCTTCGGCGTCGAAACGGCGACCCACACGCTTCGGCTCCTCTGCAGCGGGCTGTGGGACAGGCACCCGAACCTCAAATATATCCTCGGCCACCTCGGCGAAACGCTGCCGTTCTGTATCTGGCGCGTCGATAGCCGGATCGCGCGCGAACGGCGCGGCGTCCCGGCTAAGCGGCCCCTTTACGAATATATGGCCGAGAATTTTTATTTCACGACCAGCGGCCAGTTCCGGACGCCGGCGCTGTGGAATACGCTCATGGAATTCGGCTCCAGCCACGTCCTGTTTGCGACGGATTTCCCGTTCGAGGAAGTCGGCGACGCCTGCGTATGGTTTGACAACTGCACGCTCGGCGATACGGACAAGGAGCTTATCGGCCGTACGAACAGCATCGAACTGTTTAAGCTGACGGATCTGTAGGCCGCATTCGCTTTGCATTATCCCCGCGGGGCTTCCCCCGCGGGTTAGTTTCCTGTAAAATAATCCTATCATGGACTCAAAAAAAGACAACAACAACCATAGAGACAGAGATAGTCTTGAATTCGAATATGAACCGTACTCGAACAAACCGGCGTTTCGCATACTCAGCCGCAGCAGTGCCGCCGAAGTTTCGGGTTGGGCGGAATTCTTCCGCTCCAGATCGGCCGCTGTCTATTCAAAAGGCTCTGTGATTGTAGCGCAGGGCGAAGAGAACCCGAATATTTTTTATATTGTCCGCGGTTTGGTTGAATATACCAATATCGGTGAGAACGGTTCTGAGAATATCCTTGAAATCCTGGGCCCCGGCAATATGCTGAACCTGCAGCCGACTTTCGGCCACAATCCACCGGTAGGGACTTTTGCGGCGCTGAGCGAATGCGTTCTGGCCTCCGCGGACGTCAACCTGATCTTCACCTTGATTGAACAGGATCACACGCTTGCGCTGGAGATGCTGGAGGAAATGGCTTTCATCATCGGCGGCCTTAACCGCCAGTTGTCCGTGGAGGCCGAGCGGTCCGATATCCGCACTCAGCGCGTCATTCATATGATCGCGACAATACACCGGCGCGTTTACAAAGAAGAAGACCCCATCTATATCCGGCTGTCGCAAAGCGATTTAGCCCGAATCATACGGACCACCCGGGTCACGATTTCGAAAATACTCGCGGATATGAAACGCCGCGGTATCCTGGAAACGGATTACGGCGGCGTTATTGTCACAAATTTTGACTTGTTGACGCAGCTTGTGAAAAGCGGCCAGGTGCCTTATTCCAAAGAAGCGTCCGGAAGCCGGTCTGAATAGTTTTTCATCATCCATCTCCGGACGGAGATGATCTCAAATCCAAACCGGTTTTGCAGCGTTCCGACGATACCCTTCGGCGCGGCCAAAATAACCGCCACCGCGATCACGCCCAGAATGACCATATTCAGGGAACCGATCTGAGAAAGCGTCGCCAGATACTGGCTGAGAAATACATAGATGACACCGCCGATGATCGGCCCGGTAGTGGTCCCGATACCGCCGATAACCACGATAAAGACTACCGCGACCGTCCAACTGATATCGAACGCCTTTAAGGGCTGTACCCACACCTGCGAGATATAATAGACACCGCCCGCAACACCCGTGATAAAGGATGAGATCATCATGCAGATCAGCTTCGACCGGAAAAGCGGAACGCCGGACGTCTGGGAGGCCGTGTCGTTGTCGCGTATCGCGAGAAGCCCAAGCCCCAGTTTGGAGCGCAGCAGAATAACGAATACGATGGTCACCACGATAAACATGACGACGCTGAAATAATACTTCTGCGTGTTGTCAAGCTGGCGCGCCGGGGTGATAAACAGCCCCAGCCCCTTTCCGAAAAGCGGGAACAGCACGATCACAAGCACGGCCGCCTGCGCGAACATCCAGCTTGCGATCGCAAAATACATGCCGCGCATCCGCAGCAGCAGATAGGACAGCCCTACCCCGATCACCATCGCTACGGCGCCGCCCATAAACAGCCCCAGAACGAGAGGGACGTGCCAATAGTTGGCCACAAGGGCCAATACATACGCCCCGACGCCGATGAACATCTGCAGCCCGAGCGATACCAGGCCCGAATACCCGGCGAGAAGGTTCCACATCTGCCCGAGCGTGATATAGACGCCCATCAGCCCCACGATGAAGATGATATAATCATAACTCTGTCCAAAAATCCTCCCCCAGAACGGAAGCAGGAGCAGCGCGACGATGATTACCGCGAAGACAATGAGCTGTACAATCGAGTTTTTCTTCTTTCCGACTTTGACGATTCCAGGTTTCATATGACAACGCGCCTCCTATTTTGAGAACAAGCCCTGCGGCCTGACGACAAGCATGACTAAAAGTACGAGATATCCGATCAGCTGCTGGTATTCCGACCCGAACACCGATCCTCCCACTACCTGCGCAAGCCCGAAGATGATACCGGCGGCAAGCGTCCCGTAGATGCTTCCGATACCGCCGATGACGACGACCGCAAAAGCGACGATCAAGTAACTCGGGCCGGTGGTCGGATAAAACGGATAGAGCATACCGATGAAAACGCCCGTGACGGCCGCCGTCATCATGGAGATCCCCATCGCGACGCCAAAGGTCGATTTTATATTAACGCCCGTCAGCTGCGCGGCCTCCGTATCATCGGAC
>WRFF01000061.1 GCA_009778945.1 Clostridiales bacterium
GCGTCGATCTTATCCAGGGTCAGCGAATTTTGAAGCCCAACGGCATAAATGGCGTGAATCGGCGAAACCTCTTTGATTTCCGCCCCGACAATCTTGCTGTTCACGACATCCGCCTTTATGGTGCGCAGCGGGATCAGCGGAGCCGGGATATACCAGCGCACTATTTGCTGCCCTGCGATCAACGTACGGACAAGCGCCGCGTTGCCGTCATCCGCGTCGTCAAATTGTCCGGACTTCAGAGCGGTGAGCACCACAAAGTTTATGGTTGTCAGGCTGGTCTGGGCGCCGGTCACGCTGCTGGCCACATCCCCTTCCACCGTATACAAATCCATGACGCACATGGCGTTGGAGGGTTGGGGCGCAAGCGCCCCGCTCGCGTCATAATAGGGCCCCACATAGTATTTGTGGTTATCGGCATAGTATTTGATTTGATCCCCATAATCGTTCGGGCCGTTGTAGTACAGGCTTCCGCCCAAAAAGCTGGACTTTACGACGTCTGCGGCAACCTGATCGGTCTCACCCATCTGTGTGGCCAAGCCGTCGAGGAAGGTTTGGCTGGCCACCCCGTTATTCGCTTGCACGTATTGGGCAAAAGACGCCCCGTCGTATTGCGTGTCGTCATACCACAGGCCCTTGAAGGACTTCACCTCCATATACCGGCCGATGACATCGGAAAAGGTCAGATATCCGGAATAGTCCGGAGAGTTGGGGTTGACATTGGTGATATAGCTTCCCTGCGAGATCATCTGTGAAGCGATGTTTGCGAATGCGTCCTTCAGCGCCCCGGCGTCCTTAGCCTGAAAATAGCCGTCGGAATAGTCGTAGCTGGTCACAAAATCCGGGGTTGCGGTGGGGCCGTTTTGGATTTGCATGGAAGTGCGCGGATAAGGGACAGCCGCGGCGCCTACGCCGAATTGGATAGGATACGGGATAGCGGGCAGGATCGGGAACCCGACGTCCGTCCCCCCCGGCGGGGTGACGAAGGCGTCCAGTATGTCTTGCATATTGTATGAACCCGCGGGGATCCCTGCTCCCGCAATCGTAGTGTCGCCGACATAATCCTGTATGTCATTCGCCGCGTTTGTATTTCCTGTCGTCGTGTCTATCCCGCCCGGATCAAGCACGGCGCGCGTGTGCGCGTTATCCATATACACCCCTATGGTGTAGTATGCCGTGTTTACGGGATAGGGGGCGCTTAACGTAGTATAGTGGTCCTGGACCTGCTGTTTCCAATAGGAAGCCGTGGCGACAGTGAGGGAGTCTATCCCCAGATCCGGCGTGATGGCGTCGCCCGCGTCATAGTCCGGCGGCGACGATATAGTGTTGAACGGGTCTTTATAATCCTTCCAGCCGAAGGTCGGCTCACCGTCGGTCATGAGGATCATGACCGGTTTGCGGGCCACGGTATTGCCGGCGGGATCCGTATAGGTTGTTACGGTGTTGTTCATCAGGACCTGCGAGCCCGTCCAGATGCCCCGCTGCGTCGGCGTCCCGCCGCTCACGGGAGCTTGCACAGGGCTCACGAGCGTGCCCCCGCTGTCGGTGACGTTCGGTGTGACTGAGAAATTTGCCAAGCCGGGGCCGCCGTAATCTACCGAGAAAAAGGGTTGGCCGGCTGAGACCGTATTATAATGGTCCAAACCCAAAAATGAATAGGTCATGGGGACCCTTCCGCTTAAGCCGCCGTAGGCGACCACGGCCACGCGGTTATTGGGGTTGGCGTCCATCAGCGTGCGTATAGCTTCGTTGAGCGAGTCCGTCATCGCGTCCACGCGCCTTGCGCCTTGCGCGCCTTCGGTGGTGTTGTCTGCGAAGCCATAGGTCATACTGCCCGAAAGGTCGATGATAAAAACGGCGTCAATGGGCTGAACTGTGGAATCAAGGGAATACCCTTCCGACAGGGCGGACAGATTGACCAAAAACTGGTCCGGATCCGCTGTGACGCTGCCCTTGGCGTTCCCGGCTGTGTCATAAATAACGGCCTTGCCCGCATTGACGCTCTTATCCGTCCAAAGCCGCCCGTTTTCCAGGGTGGAACTGGAGAAAATTCCGGAGACGTTGCTTGTGTCGGGGTCGGACGCTTTACTAAAGGCTGTCGGATAGGGCGCCGAACCGGTCCCCTGCGCATAGGCAGGGGAAACGCCTATGCTAAACAGCACTATGGAAAACAGTAAGGCAACGCATAACACAGTAAATATTTTTCTCGAATTTATTAATTTCATCATCATTTTTATCCTCGCTATCTCGTCCTTTGAAAATTGCTTATCTGCCTGCGCTTTGTTTCCTCGGCAGTATTGCGGCGGAACATAGCGTTCCGATGTCGGCTATCAATAAAACAATTTTTCAAAGATTGTATCCAGTACAATGTTATATACTATCTGCTTATACAACAATAGCGTTGATTTGTCAAGCAAATTATCTATTTGAGTTTCCGCAAAACGTAAAACGTAGTGATAGACATTCAAACCGGACAAATTGTCACGAAATAACAGGATTTAAGGGTTTTAGTGACAATAAATTGTCACAAGACGGGTATTTTTCGCTTGATAATGACATTTCTGCATAGAGGAGTTATTTCTGCTATGTGGGATAGGGGTTACATTGATGGAACAATCGTGCCAGAATACACGGGGCCCTTCACAGAATTGGTATCGCCACTACAAAAGGCGCTTCTAACCGCAAGCGGTGAGAACGCGCCTTCCAATCTTGATACTGCTGATTCAAACATGCCATCGCTTTGGCGCTCCTTACGCGAACAACTATCAGGTTTTCTTGACAGTTGTTCGAGTAAGGGCCTTTTGGTCGAGGTGACAAGATTTGAACTTGCGGCCTCTACGTCCCGAACGTAGCGCTCTACCAAACTGAGCCACACCTCGCAAAACGATACCGGGGAATATTGTATCAAAACCGGCGCCGCTCGTCCAGAATTATTTTAGGTTTCGTTGCGCACCTATCCCGAAACCTATCCCGATTTGTGTGAAGCCTGCCCCCGATTCGAGGATTCCCAAAATTTCAGATCCTGTGGAATCTACCGTGCTATACTATTTTCATGAAGGGTTTCATGAAAAAATCCATCCGGATCCTTCCGGTGCTGTTTATTGCGCTCGCTGTCTTGACGTTCTCCGGCTGCGGCGCCGTTTCCCATTTGCTGCAGACAGCCTTCACGGACATGCCGACCGCCGACAACACCTACACGTCCGTTACGACGCTGAATCTCGAGATGATCCAGGCGATGCAAAAAGGCGAGACCCGGATGACCTTCAATATCGCGGATGCGGATGAGGCCGAACTGACGCATCTCGCGGACGATATGCCGACTTTCTGGGGGAAGCCCTCCACATTCACGATCAACAACGAATTCAAGAATATGGATAAAATCGAACCCGGCAAGCAGGTAACAGTGCGAAACGTCACCGCAAAATTCGACCTTTCCAATAATTATTATGTTTATCAATCTATTAAAAACAGCGTGGCAATCCCGGACGGCCACGCGCACGCGGCCGAAATCGCGAAAGCGCTTCCGGATATCGCAAAAGCGATCTTTACCGACCCCGCCGCGGATGATTATACAAAAGCGCTCGCGGTGCACGACTGGCTCGTCGCGAATATCACGTATGACGACAACGTCTCCAACCTGGACGATTCGAACGGGTCGTACGGCGGCTTGATCACAAAGAAGACGATGTGCCGTGGTTACGCCGAATCTTTTTGCCTG
Organism: Clostridiales bacterium; assembly: GCA_009778945.1. Taxonomy (GTDB): domain Bacteria; phylum Bacillota; class Clostridia; order Peptostreptococcales; family Anaerovoracaceae; genus WRFF01. The sequence continues at coordinate 3,716 of WRFF01000061.1, forward strand.
CTTCTGTATTGCTACACAAATGTGGAGACTTACATGATGGTCGGGGACGCGCGGCAGGATAACAGCAGCAGCTGGATCGGACACGCGTGGAATATCGCGAAGCTGGACGGCAAATGGATGCAGATTGACGCCACATTCGACGACCCGCTCGGCAATCCGGACGGCGTCGTGCTGCACACGTATTTCGGCCAGAGTGACGCGCTTATGAAAAGCAACCACCGCTGGGCGGACGGGTATTATCCCGCCACCACTACGGAGGATTTTTATTACTTTAAGAAAGCGGGCCTGTACGCCGCGGATTACGCCCGGTTCCAGGATATCGCAAGGGCACAGTTCAAGGACGCCGAACCGGCCCGGCTGCAGATCGCAGGCGTCGGCGCGCCGCTCACCGAGGATAATATCCAGTTCCTCTTCAAGGCAAACAAAAAAATCTCGGAGCTTTACTGGAGCGAGCAGGTCTTCGGCGACGTGCACGTCTCGACGATCGAGCCGAAATACGCCGACGAGACGCAGAAGGCAGCATAAAATAGAGTTATATTTATGCCGCATTGTTGATGTTCAGCAAGAATACCTTTGAGTTTCCGCAAAACGGGGCAAATAAAGCGTTCAAACCAGGCAAATTGTCACTAAGCAACAGATTTATGGCTTATAGTGACAAAGGATTGTCACTAAGCAGGCGCTTTTCGGTTGATAGTGACATTTTCGGGCATTCCAGCAGGCAAATTGTCAATAAACGAAAGATTTATGGCTTCCGGTGACAAAGAATTGTCACTAAGCAAGCGCTTTTCGTTTGCTAATGACATTCTCGGATTATATCGCTGTTTTTCCGGGTATATGCCGCTGTTTTTCCGGGTATATGCCGCTGTCTTGCCGAATATTATTCCTTGCGCATAAGCGCAATCTTGTCTTTGTATTTCTTTACAAGATCCTTTGCGCCGCGCGCTTCATAGAGCGCGATGAGCTCCTCCATGGACTCGATATGGCGCGGGTTGATTTGCAGCGCCTGTTTGAATGCGCTCTCCGCCTCCTCCGGCCGGCCCGTCTGCGCGTAGGCGGCGCCGAGATAGTACCAGAGCGGCCACCAGTCCTGATAGGCGCTCTCCTTGTAAAGCTCAAGGATTTCAAGTCCCTCCTCCCAGCGGCCCGCGATCACGGCGTTATAGCCGCTCTCGATTTGGATAGGTTCCTCGATCTGCCGGACGCGCTGGCGGATCTCGCCTTTATCCTTTGAATTCCCCGGTATCTCCAGAAAACGCTGCCAGGCGAGGCCCGCCTTTTTGTACAGCCCCATATTGAGGTAGAGATAGCCGAGAAAGTACCAGCCGTATCCGAACCGCGGGTGGAACTCCGTAAGCATCTCGAAGAAATCAAAGGATTCCGCTTTGAGTTTTCCGACGGTCTCCTCGTTCAGGCCCTCGCGGTTATAAAGAGAGCGCAGCACACGCGCGTAGCCGTATAGGCCGGGCTGGTATTGGAAATCGAGGACTAAGGAGGCGCGGAAATAAATGCATGCCATGTCGAAATCCTCTTTTTGCGCAAAACCGCCCGCTTTCGTTGTCAGATTTTCGGCGGCCTTTGCGCCGAAGTTCGCCTTCATAAAGGCTGCGTAGGCCTCCGCGTGTTTGAAATGAGGATTGATGCCGACCACGCACCCCATATTTTCCGCGAGGATACCCGGCTTGACCGATCCGCCGGCCTTAATGGCTTCGATATCTTCCTCCCTCAGCGGGACCGGCACGCCTGAAAATGTCCCGGCCAGGCCGTGTTTGTTCAGATACGCAGGCTTGAACTCGTCAAAGCGAAACGCGTCCATATGCGGAAGCAGATAACCTGCCAGCCGGTCGGGGCGCTTCGTGAGGTGCGTCTCTTTCTCGGGACGCGAGATCGCGATTTCCTGCGTTTTTTGGTCGCTCGCGGAGAGTCGGTTCTGCTCAGAAATGCGGAAAATACTCATACGGTTATCTCCTTATCTACATACGTTCCGGCGCGGCGACGCCGAGCAGTCGGAGCCCGTTCGCGATACAGGTGCGCGCGCACCAGGCGAGCGCGAGTTTCGCGTCCGTGGCGGCGGGGTCGTCCGTCAAAATCCTCTCTTCGTGATAGAAGACGGAAAACGCCTGCGCGATATCTACCAGATGGCGCGTAAGCAGCGACGGTTCGTACCGCTCGCCGGCCTCCCGCACCTGCGCGGGCAGTTGGTAGAGCAGCTTCACGAGCGCTGCCGCGGCGTCACCCGAAAGCGCCTGAAAATCTATTTTGCGGCGCGCCGGGTCCAGCGCGTCCGGGTTCAGGCCGGCCTCCTGCGCCTTGCGCAGCACGCTCGCCGCGCGCGCGTGGCTGTACTGCACATAGGGGCCTGTCTCGCCGTCGAAATTCAGCGCCTTGTCCCAGTCGAACACATAGTCCTTGATGCGGTTGTTATGGAGTTCCTGAAAGACGACAGCGCCGATGCCGATCTGCGCGGCGGCCTCTTCCGTCCCGTCCGTGAGCACGCCTTTTTCCTCGATAATCGCCTTTGTCTTTTCGATCGCGTTCCGCAGCACGTCTTCGAGAAGGACCACGTTCCCCGTCCGCGTGGACATGGCGCCGTCCTTCAGGCGCACGAGGCCGAACGGCACATGGATACAGTCCTGCGCCCAGCCGTAACCCATCAGCTCGATAATCTTGATCCACTGACGGAAATGCAGTTCCTGCTGGCTCGCGACCACATAGATATTTTTATAAAAACCATAATGTTCCTTGCGGTAAATCGCGGCGGCGACGTCGCGCGTGATATAGAGCGTCGAACCGTCGCTTTTGCGGATCAGCGCTTTGCCGAGGCCGTAGGCTTCCAGGTCGACGATCTGCGCGCCCTGCGAATTTTCGAGCAGCCCCGCCGCCTCGAGTTCGTCGGTCACGCGCTTCATCTTGTCGGAATAAAAACTTTCACCCGCGTAGGAATCGAACGTGATGCCGAGCATGTCGTAGACGAGCGTGAACTCCTTCAGGCTTTCCTCGCGGAACCACTCCCACAGCGCGCGTTCCTCCGGCTCGCCGCGCTCCAGCGCCGCGAAAGCGGCTCTGGCCTCTTCCTCGAGCGAAGGGTCCTGCTCCGCCTGCGTGTGAAAATCCACATAGTATTTCAAAAGCGTCGCGATCGGCGCCCGTTCCACTTCTTCGCGGCTGCCGAAACGGCGGTAGGCCACGATCAGTTTGCCGAACTGCGTCCCGTAATCCCCGAGGTGGTTGATGCGTTCCACCTCATAGCCCAGAAAAGCGAGGATATTAGCGATGGCGGCGCCGATAACGGTGCTGCGGATATGGCCGATGTGGAAGGGCTTCGCAATATTCGGCGAGGAATACTCGACGAGGACGGTGCGCCCCGCGCCGGGGCCCGAGGACCCGAAGCGGTCCTTCTCCCCGTAAACGGAGCGGATCAGCGTCTCGGCCAAAGCCGCGGGATCGATCCGGAAATTGACATAAGGGCCGGTTGCAGCCGCAGACAGTTCCGGGGGTGTGGGGCCGTCTGTCAGCGGCGCGGCCGATGACAGCAAAGCGGCGAGTTCCGCCGCGATGGCCTGCGGCGCGCTGCGCAGCGCTTTCGCAAGCCGGAAGCATGGGAAAGCATAGTCCCCGAGCGCCGGATCCGCCGGGATCTCCACAATTTCCGAAACATCCGTTTCGGTCAGGCCGGCTTCCCGGATCTGCGGCAGCGCCGCGATTTTTGCAATAATCTCCTGTCTGAAATCTCTCATAGTCGTCTGATATTTCAGGAATAACGCTGTAAGTACAGCGGTTCCGCTATCCTTTCTCGTGTTATGAAACACGAATAACTTTCCGGCATATATCTGTTCCGTGCTTCCTTATTTCAGCGTGACGATGGTCACGCCGTCGCCGCCCTCGTCGAAATAGCCCGGGCGAAAGGAAGCTACATGATGGTGCCCTTTCAGGAATTTCCGGATACCGACGCGCAGCACGCCGCTGCCGCGGCCGTGACAGATCATCACTTCGTGCAGGTGCGCGAGCGCCGCGTCGTCCAGATATTTGTCGACGAGCATCTCCGCTTCGTCCAGATTTTTCCCGTGCAGGTCGATGGAAGCGCTGGCGGCGTCCATCTTGGATAACACTATTTTAGCATACCTGCTGCCGCCGTCCGAAGAATCTCTGCCCTTCCCCGCGGACGGCGCGTCGGCGCGCGTCAGAATCTTCGCGGGAAGCGTCATACGCAGGCCGCCGGCGATGAGATTCACGCGGCCCCGGTCGTCCGGCGCGGAAAGGACCTCAGCCGTGCGGTCGCCGCCGGGAATGGTGACGAAATCGCCCGGCGCGAGCGGCCGCGAAGCGGCCGCGGAGGACGCGGGCGCTTGCGCCTGCGCCGTTTGCGGCCCCGCTTTCGCAGGCGCGCCGCGCGCCGCGCGCTTCGACCGGAGCTTCTTCCGGCCGGCGTTCAGACGGCGCAGGGCGTCGCCCGCGTCCAGCGGCGCGGACGGGGCTCCGGGGCCACCCCCGGAGACGGTATCGGCATCCGCCCCGCCTCCGGCGCCGCCGAAAACAGGAGCCCCGTCCGCGACGCCTCGCGCCCGCGCCTCCCGTATCAGTTCTTTCAATTCGTCTGTGATCTCCTCCGCATCCTCGGCCGCCTCCCGCAGGATATCCTCCGCCGCCGTCTCGGCCGCGGCCAGCACGTCACGGGCTTTCGCTTCCGCCGCCCGCAGCGTCTCCGCGGCCTGTCCCTCCCGTTCGCCCACCGCCGAAAGCCGCGATTCCGCCTCCCGCAAACGGCTTTCCAGTTCGGCGCGGCTGCTTTCCAGTTCCGCGACCACCTCGTCAAAGGCGACCAATTCCGAATCCAGCAGTTCGCGCGCGCGCGCGATCACCTCCGGTTTGAGCCCGAGTTTTTCCGAGATCTCAAACGCATTGCTGCGTCCCGGGCTGCCCATCAGCAGATGAAACGTCGGCGACAGGGTCTCCACGTCAAATTCCATCGAAGCGTTAAGGGCGCCGTCCGCCGCAACCGCGTATTTCTTGAGTTCCGTGAAATGCGTCGTAGCGAGCACGGGGCAGCCGCGCGTCCGCAGGGTGTCGAGCAGCGCAATGGCCAGCGCGGCGCCCTCCGCCGGGTCCGTGCCCGCGCCGAGTTCGTCCAGCAGCACGACATCCGTCTCTTCCGCTTCATTCACAACCCGCACCAGTTTTGTCATATGCGCGGAGAAGGTTGAGAGGCTTTGCTCGATGCTCTGTTCGTCGCCGATATCCGCAAATATGCGCCGCGCGACCGGAAGCCGCGCCCTGCTCGCAGGCAGCCACAGCCCCGCCTGCGCCATCAGAAGGAAAAGCCCGACGGTCTTCAGCGTCACGGTCTTCCCGCCCGTATTCGGCCCCGTGATGATGAGGACGCGCCCGCCGCCCGTGCCGAAACGGATGCCGACCGGCACGACTGTATCCTTGGGGATGAGCGGATTGCGTCCCCGCTCGATATCGATTTCAGACGGA
>WRFF01000062.1 GCA_009778945.1 Clostridiales bacterium
AGAAGGATCGGGCCGGCAACTGCGCGTGTATGTGGACAGACCGGAAGGCATCGATATGGACGGGTGCGAAAAGGTCAGCCGTTTTCTTTCGGACCGGTTGGACGAGGCTGATCCCATTGGGGAACCTTATGATCTTATTGTAAGCTCGCCGGGCATGGATCGCGTGCTGCGCAAGGACGAACATTTCGCGCGTTATATAGGGAGGCCCGCTGAAATATCGCTGTACAGGGGCATAGACGGCCGCCGGAAGTTCGCGGCGCTGCTCGGTGAGAAAACAGAGGACACACTGACGGTGACTCCGATCGACGCGGGCACGCTCGCGCCGGACGGAGCGGAGATGCATATCCCGCTCTCGATCATAAGTAAAGTAAATTTATTGGTTGTGTGGTAGACAAGGAGGATCAATGAATAAAGAGTTTATCGCAGCGCTGGAACAGCTGGAAAAGGAAAAAAACATTCCAAAAGAAGAGATTCTTGACGCTGTGAAGCGCGCGCTTGTCTCGGCTTATAAGGGCAAGAACAAAACAGACGAAGACAATATCTTTGTGGAAATAGACGAAAATGACGGCACCATCGAAATCTTTCATCGAAAGACCGTCGTTGAGACAGTGGAGAATCCCGATACGGAAGTTTCGCTTGAGGAGATGCGCGCGTTTGACGACAGTTATGAGATCGGTGATGTGGCGGAATTCGAATTCCCCGTGGAGGATTTCACACGGATCGCGGCGCAGACGGCGAAGCAGGTGGTCGTGCAGGCGATTCGCGAATCGGAGCGCGGCCTGATTTATCGTGAATACAAAGACCGGCAGGGAGAGATTGTTACGGGTACAATTCAACGCATGGGAAGCGGCGCCGTCTATGTGACGATCGGCCGGACCGAAGGTGTGATGCAGGTGAACGAGCAGGTGCGCAGTGAACGTTATACACCGAACGCGCGTATGAAGTTTTATATCGTCGAAGTCAAAAACGCCCAGAAGGGGCCGCAGATATTTCTGTCAAGGACGCACCCGGGCCTCGTAAGAAAGCTGTTCGAGCTTGAAGTCCCGGAGATCCGCGAGGGGATCGTAACGATTGAGAGCATCTCGCGCGAAGCGGGGAGCCGCACGAAGATGGCCGTATCCAGTGCGGATACAAGCGTTGACCCTGTGGGGGCCTGTGTCGGAGCCCGCGGAAATCGCGTACAGGCGATCGTTGAAGAACTTATGGACGAAAAGATCGACATTGTCCCGTGGACGGATGATCCTATCGCAAATATTCAAAGCGCGCTTTCGCCGGCGCAGGTCGAAAAGATCCAGTATGACGAGGAGGAGAAGCGAGCCGTCGCTGTCGTTCCGGATTTTCAGCTTTCCCTGGCGATTGGGAAGGAAGGGCAGAATGTGCGGCTGGCGGCGCGGTTGTGCGGCGTGAAGATTGATATCAAGAGCCATACGCAGTTCTATAGCATGACCGAAGAACTGCCGCTGATGGCGGACGCCGAACTGGACGAAGAAGGTTTCTATAATGTGGATGATTTCGTGAACGAAGATAAGCCTGCGGAAGAAGAATCGGCAGCGGAAGAGCCTACGGAAGAAGAATCGGCAGCGGAAGAGCCGGAGGCGGAAGAGTGAGACCCAAAGCGGTTCCGATGAGAAGATGCGTAGGCTGCATGACGTCCTTTCCGAAGACTTCTTTGGTGCGCATTGTCGCACAGGATGGGCGTCCGCAGACAGACCTTTCGGGAAAGGCAAACGGACGTGGAATCTACCTCTGCCGCCAGACCGCCTGCTTGGAGAAGTTGATGAAGAAAAAAAATGCCTTTGCGTCCCTCGGCATCGCGCCGTCCGGAGCGGAAAAGGATGATTTCCGGAAACAGTTTGAAATGCTGTGTGATGCCGGGGAGGTGAGTGAATGTTAGTAAAAGATCTGGCAGCCGAACTGAATAAGACCAATAACGAAGTGCTTGAAAAAGCTACGGAACTTGGCATATCGGCGAAGGGCGCGACGAAAAATCTGTCCGGGCCGGAAATCGCCATGATACGCAAGGGATTTGATGATCTTTCCGATCAGGATCGGAAAGGGCCGCGCCGTATCCGAAAAGCGGATGTCGAAGCGGAGAAAAAAGCTGCGCAAGAAGCTGCCATAGCCGAAGCGGAGCAGAAAGCAGCGGAAGAAGCCGCCGCTAAATTGGCGCTGACGACAAAAAAAGCGCCTGTGCTTTCGGTCGCGAAAAAATTTGTGGACGAGTCTGCAGGGGCGGTGAAAACCGAAAAGCCTGCGGGAACCGCGAAAACTGAGAGACCTGCGGGAACCGCGAAAACCGAGAAACCTGCGGCGGTTGTAAAAACCGGGAAACCTGCGGGAACCGCGGAAGCAGAGAAGCCTGCAGCGGTTACGAAAACAGAGAAGCCTGCGGAAACCGTGAAGACAGAGAAGCCTGCAGCGGTTACGAAAACAGAGAAGCCTGCGGAAACTGTGAAAACAAAGAAATCCGAAAAACCTTCAAAAGCGGCGAGGCCCGAATCGTCTGCGGAGCATCGCGCGGAAGCAGCGCCTGAAAAGAAAGGTGAATCCGGAAAGCCGAAAGGCGAACGGGATGGCAAAACGGCGAAACCGCAGGGCGGCGGCGCAGCGAAACCACAGGGCGGCGGCGCAGCGAAACCACAGGGCGATGGTGAATCAAAATCAAGGGATAAGAAGAAAGGCCGGGATGCGCAGGCCGGCAGGAAACCGGCGCGCGGCGGACGCATGGGTGCGGCGGACAATTTGCGCGGCGCGGTCAAAACGCCTATCCTCGAAAGCGGTACGCTGGAAAAGCAGCAGCGCCGCCGCGTAAGGCGCCATATCCGCACTCAGGACGGCACGGACAGTGTGGTTTTTGAAGACCTTGCACCGGGTACGGTTCTTGTGACTGTTCCGATTACAGTGGCGGGTCTCGCTTCGCAGATCGAGCGGTCACCGTCCGAGCTTATTTTGGCGCTTGTCAAGCTCGGCGTGATGGCGAATATCAATCAGAATTTGGATGAATTGACGGTAGGATTGCTCGCGGAAGAGCTTGATGTACCGATCGTCATCGGCAAGGACGAGGCCGATGAACTTGTCGAGGAAAATTTCTCGGAGCCGGACGATTTGCCCGAAATCGAATCCGATTTACAGCCGCGCCCACCGATCATTACGGTTATGGGACATGTCGACCACGGCAAGACGTCGCTTCTCGACGCAATCCGTTCCACAAATGTGACGGCGCGCGAAGCAGGCGGGATTACGCAGCATATCGGCGCATCGGAGGTCATCTGCCCGAACGGCGAGCGCGTCGTATTTCTCGACACGCCGGGCCATGAGGCCTTTACGGCGATGCGCGCGCGCGGCGCGCACGTGACGGATATCGCCGTGCTTGTCGTAGCGGCGGACGATGGTGTGATGCCGCAAACGATCGAATCAATCAGCCATGCGAGGGCGGCCGGTGTTCCGATCATCGTTGCTATCAACAAGATTGATAAAGAGGGCGCAAACCCCGATCGTGTAAAACAGGAGCTCTCCGATCACGGCGTGCTTGTAGAGGACTGGGGCGGTGACGTGATCTGCGTTCCGGTCAGCGCCAAGAAGGGGATCGGCATTGACAGCCTGCTTGAGATGATTCTTCTGCAGGCTGAGGTGCTGGAACTCCGCGCAAACCCGAAAAAGAAGGCTGTCGGCACTGTTATCGAAGCGCGCCTTGATAAATCCAAAGGACCGCTCGCCACTCTGCTTGTACTCGATGGCACGCTTACGGACAAGATGAGCATCGTTGCCGGGACAACAAGCGCGAAAGTGCGTACGATGACGGACTTCAAGAGCAAGGGCATCAAAAAGGCCGGGCCGGCGACGGCTGTCGAAATCACCGGGTTTTTGGAAGTTCCGCAAGCGGGAGACAGCTTCCGGGCGCTGCGCGACGACCATCTTGCCCGCGACATTGCGGAACGGCGCAAGATTCGCCAACGCGAAGAAGTTATGGCGAAAACGAGCGGCACGAGCCTCGAGAACCTGTACAGCAAAATCAAAGAGGGCAAGGTCAAAGAGCTCGATATCATCCTCAAAGTGGATGTGATGGGTTCCATCGGCGCGATCGCTTCTTCGCTTGAAAAGATTGATGTCGCGGGCGTGAAGATCAATATGATTCATCGCGCCGCGGGCACGGTTACGGAATCCGACGTCATGCTCGCGAGCACGAGCGGCGCGATTATTATCGGATTTAACGTGCGGCCGCCGGCAAACGTGACGGCGCTTGCCGAACGCGAAGGCGTCGAGATTCGCCTGTATCGCGTTATCTATGACGTCATAAACGAGATAGAGGCGGCGTTGAAAGGCATGCTGGATCCCGAATTCCGCGAGGTTGTGCTTGGAAAGGCGCAGGTGCGCGAGACGTTTCGTTTGCCGAACGGCAGCACGATCGCGGGTTCCTATGTGCTGGACGGCAAGATCCTGCGCAATGCCGAAATACGCCTCGTGCGCGACGGCGTTGTGATCCACGAAGGACGTATCTCCTCGCTGCACCGCTTCAAGGATGATGTCCGTGAGGTTGCTCAGGGATATGAATGCGGTATCGGTATTGAGAATTACAATGATATCAAGATAAACGACGAAATCGAAGTTTTCCGGATGGAAGAAATCGAACGCGAATAACAGAAATAACAGGGACAGCATATGGCGAAAAAGAGTCATCGGGGCGAACGCCTCGGAGAAGAAATCAAGAAGGTCGTCAGCGATCTGCTGCTGCGTGAATTGCGCGGCCCGGGGTTTGAGTCGGGCCTGATCACCGTGTCCTACGTGAAAGCGGCGGATGACGGGGGCTTTGCGACAATCTATTTTACCGCGCTCGGTGCGGAACCGGAACAGGTGATCGACGCCTTCGAGAAGGCAAAGGGTTTTATCCGCGGTGAGATTGGCAAACGTCTCGGGCTGCGGCTTGCGCCCGATCTGCGCTTCAAGCCGGATTTGGCCGAGCAATATGGGCAGCATATCGATACGATCCTCAGCGGCCTGGACATCCCGAAAGACGAAGGGCCGGCGGGGCGGGAGGCTTCGCTTTCGGAGATCGCGGAAGTCCTGGAAGCTTACGAACATATCTTTGCCTTTACGCATGATCATATGGACGGCGATACGCTCGGGTCGGCGCTCGCGCTCGTGCTCACGCTCCGGGAACTCGGAAAGGACGCGTGGGTGTTTGCGGACGCGGAACCGCCGCGTTCGCTTGCATTTTTGCCGTCCTCTGTTCTGGCGCTGCCTGAGGCGGCGGCGCAGATCGTCTCCGGCTTGGAGGCGGCGGGAGAACCTTGGCTTGCGGTCGCGATGGATTATTCGGGGACAGATCGAATCGAAGGGCGAGCGCCGTTTTTCACAGGCGCCGCGGAACGGATATGCATCGACCACCATGTCACCGCTGTGCCCGAAGGCGATCTGTATTTTCTCGATCCCGCGGCGGCGGCGACGGCGGAAATCGTTTGGCGTCTGATCCAAGAGGTCGATTGGCCGATGAACGAGGAGATCGCGACGGCAATCTATGTGGGTGTCGTCACGGATACGGGCCGCTTCCAGTACGCCAATACAAAATCGGAGACGCACCGTATCGCGGCGTCTCTGATCGAGGCGGGCGCCGATTTCCGGATGGCGTTTTCCGAGATCTATCAAAAAGTCGCGCCGGAGAAGCTGATTGTAGAACGCGCGATGCTCAGTGCGCTTGAACTGTTTGCAGACGGAAGAGGTGCGATCTCCGGAGTTGGGCAGGATGTGCTCAGCGCCGTCCACGCCGGTGAAGATGAGACGGATGGGATGAGCGAGAAACTGATCAGTATCATCGGCATGAAGATAGGGGTATTTCTGCGGGAGCTTCCGGATGGGCATGTGAAAGTCTCTCTGCGTTCAAAGGATCCGTTTGATGTCGCGTCGCTTGCGGCGGAATTCGGCGGCGGCGGCCATATGCGCGCGGCGGGATTTACGGCGGATACCTCGCTGGAGGAAACCAGGGAGATCTTGAAAGTGCGAATAACAGCGCTTTTGGGGGAGAAGCCGTAAACGCGATGAACGGGATCCTTCCTGTTAATAAACCGCAGGGCATGACGTCGCACGACGTCATCTCTTTTTTGCGTCGCCTGACAGGCGTGCGGCGCATCGGACATTCGGGGACGCTTGATCCGATGGCGACGGGCGTACTCGCCGTCTATATCGGCCGTGCGACACGGTTGATCGAATACGCACAGGCGCCGGACGATCCGTCGGCAAAAGCGTACCGCTGCCATATGCGTTTCGGAATTGAGACGGATACGCAGGATATCTGGGGTGAAACGCTGCGAGCGGCGCCGTTGTCCGCGATGCCGGAGGAGTCGGAGATCGCGCGTACGCTCGCGGGATTTTCGGGTGGGATCATTCAGCTTCCGCCGGCTTATTCGGCGGTCAAAATACAGGGGCGCAAACTCTATGAATACGCGCGAAAAGGTACTGCGCCGCCGGAAGGCGCCGTCCGGGAGCGCCGGGTTTCTGTGAATCGCATTGTACTTCTATCCGTAAACGCGGCGGCGCGCGAAGCGGTCTTTGAGATCGAGTGCGGCAAAGGGGTCTATGTGCGCACAATCTGCGCGGATGCGGGACGTCTGCTCGGTTGCGGCGCGGTCATGTCCGCGCTCGTGCGGACGCGGAGCGACGGGTTTTCCTTTGAGGACTGCGTATCCATAGAGCGGCTGGAGGCGGATCCCGCGCTGCTTGAAGCCGCGCTTTTCCCGCCGGACTACGCGCTTGGCTGGATGCCGCGCGCGGAACTTTCCGCTGCGGACGCCGCGCGCTTTATGAACGGGATTACGGTTGTGCCAGAAGGGGACGGTTCCTGCGGCGCTTCACGCTTGCGTGAGCCGCAGGAACCGTCCCCTTCTGGCGCAACTGTAACGGCATATTGCCGCGTCTACACGGGGGAGGCATTCCTCGGCGTCGGGATTTTGAAAAAAGGATGTCTCATTCCGCACAAAGTTTATCGGGAGGATTGAAGGTTACGGCTCGCGCTCTAACCAGTGGGGTAAGCGAACCAGTCTTCTGCTTCGCGTTTGTTTTGCGCGATCGCGTCCCGCAGTTCCTGCAGGCTTTCAAATTTTCGCTCGGCGCGCAGCATTTTTAGAAAGCACACTGTCAACTCCTCCCCATAAAGTTCCCGATCCATATCCAACAGATGCGTTTCGGCCAGGATACGGTCACCGTCAACGGTGGGACGCTTTCCGATATTGAGCACAGAAGGATGCGAAATACCGTTTAAGAGCGTCTTCGCCGCATAGACGCCGAACGCGGGCAGCGCCATATCGGAATCCGGCTTGAAATTTGCCGTTGGGAAGCCGAGCGTACGGCCGAGCCCGTTTCCCCTGACCGCTGTGCCGGAGAGCGCATAGGGACGGCCGAGCAAATCAGCCGCCATTTCAACACGGCCTTCCGCGATCAGCTGACGAATCAGCGTGCTGCTGACAGTGGGGCCGCTGGAGTAGGGAGTCGCCGTTTCCTTCGCCGACACTCCCGGAGTGTTATTCGCCGATAGCGCTTCCGGGTTATCCCCTACCGTCATACGCACAGGGTCGAGTACATGGACGCCATATCCCAAGTGTTGGCCCAGTTCGATCAGCATGTCTGCGTCACCCGCGGCGTTTTTTCCGAAGCGAAAATTGAACCCGCAAAAGACGGTCTGCGCACGGAAGCGCCGGACCAGCAATTCCTGCGCAAACACCTGTGACGGCATGGTGTGAAACCCGTCCTCAAAGGCAAAATCAAAGAGGACTTCCACACCGAGCTTTTCGAGCATAGCGTGTTTGTCTATGCGCGTCTGCAGGCGCGGCGCCACTGTGCGGCCTGCCATCACGTTGCGTGGGTTTTCCCGAAAGGTGAAGACCGCGCATGCGCGCCCGCTTCGCTTCGCATCCTCGCGGCAGCGTGCGATCAGCTGCTGATGGCCGATATGCAGCCCATCGAAAAACCCGAGAGCCAGGGATGTCATCGGCAGCGCGCCGATTTCGCTTTCCTTTTCATAGATTTTCATAATGATTAGTATAGCAGACGCATCCTGTTGAAAAATATCATGTAAATAATTTCCAGTAAAAATAGTTCTTGACTTGAGAGGAGTGAGCGCATATAATAGAGAAGTTCCGCTCCAATGGCGGGCAGAACTCTTGCGGCCTGATTTACGGGCTGCAAACCCGCGAAAGAAATTTCGCAGCGTACCTTGAAAACTCAAAAGCGCAGGGATCCGGCGAAACCTAAAGCTGGATCCAAATTTGTATAAGACTATGCAAGGTAAATGAAAGTTTGCTATGCAAGGTCTTTGACAATTCCAGCAAAATAATCAAGAGCAAGCGCTCAAATTCGCTATTTGACCGTATAACCCTTTGGGGCTTTACGGAAACAATAGACCATTTAACAAAGAGTTTGATCCTGGCTCAGGATGAACGCTGGCGGCGTGCCTAACACATGCAAGTCGAGCGGGAAATTTCTTTTTGAGGGCAATATTTTCGAATAAAGCCTGAGATGTGGGATGGAGAGCGGCGGACGGGTGAGTAACGCGTAGGCAACCTGCCTGTGGCCCGGGGATAGCCATCGGAAACGATGATTAATACCCGATGACGCGAGGGGATCTCATGGTTCTTTCGCCAAAGATTTATCGGCCACGGATGGGCCTGCGTCTGATTAGGTAGTTGGTGAGGTAACGGCCCACCAAGCCTGCGATCAGTAGCCGACCTGAGAGGGTAATCGGCCACATTGGAACTGAGACACGGTCCAAACTCCTACGGGAGGCAGCAGTGGGGAATATTGCACAATGGGCGAAAGCCTGATGCAGCAACGCCGCGTGAACGAAGAAGGCCCTATGGGTCGTAAAGTTCTGATCTGAGGGAAGATAATGACGGTACCTCAGGAGAAAGCTCCGGCTAACTACGTGCCAGCAGCCGCGGTAATACGTAGGGAGCGAGCGTTATCCGGAATTATTGGGCGTAAAGAGTGCGTAGGTGGCTGTCTAAGCGAGGGGTGAAAGGCAATGGCTTAACCATTGTTAGCCTTTCGAACTGGGCGGCTTGAGTGCAGGAGGGGAAAGCGGAACTCCAGGTGTAGCGGTGAAATGCGTAGATATCTGGAAGAACACCGGTGGCGAAGGCGGCTTTCTGGACTGTAACTGACACTGAGGCACGAAAGCG